>URJD01000004.1 GCA_900548075.1 uncultured Collinsella sp. | reverse complement strand
CAAAGGGGACAGGCACCTTTGTGGTGGTTTGGGGCATCGAGTTTGATCCGCAGACTTCGCTACAGCTCCACGCAAGGATTGTCGCGGGTCACAAGCGTCTTAACGACAACCGTCGCTCCCAGATAGCGCTCGAGCAACTCAGCCAAGCGATCGATCGCGGCCTGGCAATCCCCCATCCGCTCGGGCTCCACACACTCAATCGCCAGGAACGCATCGGCCGAATCGTCGGACAGCGCCGTGCGAACGCCGTCGCGCCAGTTCCAGCAGCGGCACACGGCGCCCGCATCATCGATGTAGGCGAGCTCGCCGGGAAGCGTCGGGTCATCTGTCTCCTCGCCAAGCGGCAGAAATGAATCGCCACCGTCGGTCACCGCCAACCGCAGATCGCCCTCGATAGCATGTAGATCCTCGCCGCCAACGGGCAGCGCGTAGGTCAGCGACACCGTGTTGTAGATGTCCACCGCGGGCGTAATGTGGCCCACCGGTTTGCCCTTGAGCACGCGCTTGAGCAAGTTCTCGATCGAGCAGCGGGCGCCCTTTTTGGTCTTGAACAGCCGATAAGCCTCGCGCCATGCCTTGACCGGTGCGTTCTCGCTGATAGCATCGCTGGTCAGATGACGCTCCGCATCGATATTGGCGCGGTCGAGCAACGCCGCAATCGCACCCACGTCCTCTTGAGGAATCTGAGCCGCGGGCTTCATGCCCTTTACGACCACAACACCGACAGCCGCCTGCGGAAATAGCTCCCAAAACGAATCCTCGGCAACGAAACTCTTCATGTGCTCTCCCTTCATAGCATGCGCCCGAGCCCGGGTGCCTAAACAAAAAGCGCCCTTACGACGGCCACCTTCAAAGTCCTACGGTGCCGCCACAAGAGCGCTTACGCTGCCCCCATCCGGAGAAGGGAGCGATATGTCAGGCGTATTGTAACCCGAGTCATCCGCGCGAGTAAAACCACCACAAAGGCGCCTGTCCCCTTTATGGTGGTTTTGGGTCTGAAGCAACGTTAGTGTCGGAGTCCCAGCAGGCCGCGGCCGCGATGACGGACGTCGGCGTGCACCTGAGCGTGCGGACCGGCGGCCTTGACGGACTCGGGCAGGTGCGAGTACTTCTTCTCGAAGTTCTCCTCGAACATCACCGCCAGATTGTGCGCGGCCTCGTCATAGCGCGCGGTGCTCTGCCAGTACTGGCGCGGCACCAGGATGCCGTCGGGCACACCGTGGCACGTCGTGGGAATGTCGACGTTAAAGATATCGTCGTGGACGAACTCGCTGTCCTCGATGGTGCCGTCGAGGGCGCGCGCGACCAGGGCGCGCGTGTAGGCCAGCTCAATGCGATGGCCAACGCCGTAGCCGCCGCCGATCCAGCCGGTGTTGACAAGGTACACACGCGTGCGGCCGTCGGCGATGCGCTCACCGAGCATCTTAGCGTAGACCATGGGGTCGAGCGGCATAAACGGCTCGCCGAACAGCGAAGAGAACGTGGGCGTGGGCTCGGTGACGCCGACCTCGGTGCCGGGGATCTTGGCCGTAAAGCCCGTCACAAAGTGGTACATGGCGGCATCGGCCGTCAGGCGTGAGATGGGCGGCAGCACGCCAAAGGCGTCGCAGGTCAGGAAGAGCACGACGCTTGGAGTGGTGCCCATGCCCTTGGTCCACGCGTTGGGAATGTGCTCCACAGGGTATGCCACGCGCGTGTTGTGCGTGATCGAGATGTCGTCGTAGTTGGGCTTGCGGTTCTCGTCGAGCACCACGTTTTCGCAGATCGCGCCAAAGCGGACAGCGTTGAAGATCTCGGGCTCGTGGAACGCGTCCAGGCCCTCGCATTTGGCGTAGCAGCCACCTTCGATGTTGAAGATGCCCATGTCGGACCAACCGTGCTCGTCGTCGCCGATCAGCAGGCGCGTGGGGTTGGCCGAAAGCGTGGTCTTGCCGGTGCCGGAGAGGCCAAAGAACACGGCGGTCTCATGCGTGACGGGGTCCATACTGGCCGAGCAATGCATGGGCAGCACGTCGTCCTCGACGGGCAGCAGGTAATTCATGACGCTGAAAATGGACTTTTTGATCTCGCCGGAGTAGCCGGTGCCGGCGACCAGAATCACGCGCTCCTGGAAGTTAATGACCACGGCGGCGCTGGAGTTGAGGCCCTTGATGGCGGGATCGCACTGGTAGCCCGGCGCGGCGAGCACGCAGAAGTCCGGCTCACCGGTGCGCGCGATTTCGCGGGCGAGCGGGCGAGCGAGCATCTGCTTAATAAAGAGTGCCTGGCTGGCACGCTCGCAGGCAACGAGCAGTCGACGCGTGTGGTTGCGGTCGGCGCCGGCCATGCCGCGGGTGACGAACACATCGCGCTCGTTGAGATAGTCGACGATGCCGGCCTTGATGGCCTCGTAGCTCTCGACAGACAGCGGGCGGTTGACGGCACCCCAGGCAATCTTGTCGTGAACATCGGGGGTGTCAACGATAAAGCGGTCATTAGGCGAGCGGCCAGTGCGCTCCCCCGTCTCGATCACCAGCGCGCCGTTGGAGGCCATACGACCTTCGTTGCGACGGATGGCGTGCTCGACGAGCTCGGCTGCCGGCAGGTCGACCAGCAGGCGGGGCTGGTTCTCGGCAGGATCTTCGACCAGCGTAATGCCAAAGTTGGACAGAACTTCTGCAGGGGTAACACCTGGCATGGGGCCTCCTTTAAAAGCGCGACACGTGGACGAGGCGCGCACTTTACTCACGTAAAGCCCGTTGTACCCGATATGCAAAAACGTTTTTGCGGCAACGGCGAAGCGCCCGCCCAACGGTCAAAAATCGCACGCAAGCGGCCTAGTCGTTAGGGACACTCTTGAACAGGCAACAACCAAGGAGCGACCCCGGATGCCGGCACTTAGGGACGTTCCCAAAGTGCCGGCACATAAGGAACGTCCCCAAATGCCGTCTACTGAATGGCGCCGCCGAAATTATCGAACAACCTGTTCAAAAACACGAACGAACACCGTCGCGTCTATACTAGAGCGCAGCAATAGAAAGGACTCCGCTTTGAGCATCACGCCCATCGATAGCATTCGCCGCGCCATCGCCCGCCGCAATGGCGTCGCCGACCCCACCGTATCGGACGGGGCGCACGGGCAGGGCGGACGCATCGAGAACGGCCTGTTCCCCGCATCGCACACCGCCGAGGAGCTCGCACGAATCCAAGAGCTAAGCCAGCGTAACGCCGGCGGTCCCGACAGCAGCCAGGCCACACGCCGTCGCCGCGAGCGCAATCGCCAGCCCGGCCCCATCCACCGCATGGTCAATGCCTGGTGGAACCGCCTGCTCGGAGCCGTCTACGGCGGCGGCTTCTCCACGCAAGAAGCCGAGTACGAAGATCACGCCACCCGTCGCGACTACCTTTGGAATACCCTGGGCACCGCCGTGTGGGGCATGGCGTTTCCGTTGCTCACCATCGTGTCCACACAGCTCGTGGGCGCCGAGGAAGCCGGTAAGTTCTCCATCGCCTTTGTCACCGGCACGCTCATCATGATCGCGTGCAACTACGGCGTGCGCAATTTCCAGGTCTCGGACATCGACGAAAAGACGTCCTTTGCCTCTTACCAGCTCAACCGCTGGATCTGCGGAGCGCTCGCGCTGGCATGCGGCCTGGTATACAGCAGCGCCCGCGGCTACGATGCGCAGATGGCCACAATCGGCCTGGGCGTCTACCTGTATAAGGTGATCGACGGCATTGCCGACGTGTACGAGGGCCGCCTGCAGCAGGCCGACAAACTCTACCTGGCCGGCATGAGCCAAACGCTACGATCCGTCGGCGTCATCGCGGTCTTTAGCGTGGCACTGTTCCTCACGCGCAGCATGCCCATCGCCGCCATGGCCATGGGCATCGCCGCGATCGCCTCGCTCGTGCTGGTCACCGCGCCGCTCGCCCTGCTCGAAACCGAAAAATCGCGCCGTATGAGTCTGCGCGAGGCTGGTCACCTGTTTATCCAGTGCGCCCCGCTCTTTGGCGCGCTGTTCCTGTTCAACCTCATCGAGAGCATGCCCAAGTTTGTGATGGAGGGCACGCTGGCCTACAAGTATCAGCTGTACTTTAATGCCCTGTTCTTTCCGGCGCAGGCCATTTTTTTTGAGCATTGGATTTATCTATAAACCGCAGCTCCTGCGTTTGTCGAGCATTTGGGCTAATCCTCGCAAGCGTCGTCGCTTTGACCTGATTATTGTTGCCGTTATGGCACTGATCGTGGTCATCACCAGCGTGTGCGCCGCATTTATGGCAGGTCCCGGTATTCCCCTCATGAGCTTCATGTACGGCCTCAATTTTGAGCGCTACCGCACGCTGGCACTGCTGATGGTTGTCGCCGGCGGCGTCACCGCGGCCATCGACTTTCTCTACGCCATCATCACGGTGCTGCGCCATGCCGGCGACGTCACCAAAATCTACCTGATCTGCTTCGCCGTAAGCGTAGTGCTGCCGGTGATCCTGATCAACCTGCTGGGTCTGATGGGCGCCGTGGTGAGCTACCTAGCCATCATGGCCCTACTCCTGGTGCTGCTGATTATCGAATACGCCCACATCCGCCAACGCATCGAGCGCGACCGCAACCCCTACGGCGCCTAATTAGCTGCCCCGGTCACCGGAATTTACGATGGAATCGCCCCGGCTGGAGCCTCGTTGAAGACAATATGCATCACGTAAAACTAAGTGAGTAGATTTTTACCGAATCCCTGACCACACCGACAGAGCACAAGTCTGTGACCTGCGGTTTTATTGAGGCAAATATGTTGGGTGCTCGGCATTTCCAAAAAAGTCTACTCACTTAGCCAGCGGGCAGCCAAAAAAGAACCGTCGCAACGTCGTTTGACTCCGTTGCGACGGTTTTTCGAGCATTTTCGCACTGCCGAGGACGCAGACGCTCCTCATTTCTCGCGCTTACCGAGCAAGAAAGCGCTATTCTCCGAAAGTAGCCAAAAAAGCTCCGTCCCAAATTAGCTACCACTTGCACCGATTATTCGCCCGGGTTGATGTTCGCGTAGAACTCCGCCCCATCATCGAGCCGCAGGATCCCGACGCGACCGAACTCGGAGCCGGTGGCGGCAGCGCAGTCGATGTCGATGCGATCGGGCACACCGGCGGCATCCTCGCCGCCCAGGCGCACGATCTGCCCGCGGCCCGACTCCTCATCGAGCCCCGCAAGACCACCGACCTCGCAATAACGCCCGAGCGACACCGTTGGCGTGTGACCGCTCACCACGACCGGACCCTTGCCCTCGGCAGAAAGCAGCCCGGTCGGCGCATCCCAATAGCCGTGACGAATCCACAGCAGGTCATCGGCCGACTGCACCGCGAGCATCTGCTGCAGCAGCTCGCGATCGGCACCCACCGCTCCAACGCCATCGGCACAATCGACGCCATGCTCAAGCAAAAACGCGCGCGCCGCCTTCATCTCGATTCCAGCATGTACCAGCAGATACGGGCGCTCCTCGGTCTCGGCCACCGCGTAGAGCGGCAGCGCGGCCATCCATCGCACGAGCTCCTCGTATGCGTCAAATTCCATGTCGTTGAGCTGCTCGCGCGTCGTCCAGCCACCGTTGATATCCCAGGTCTCGGCATCGAGCGGATCCTGGCCAATGATGGCATCGAGCATGATCTGCTCGTGATTGCCCTTGAGCACGCGGGCGTTGGGCAGCGAGCGCACGAGCTTAATAACGCCGACCGGATCGGGCCCGCGATCGATCATGTCGCCCAGCACGTACAGCGTGTCGTCGGACGCCAGCGAAATCTTAGACAGGGCCTCGTCAAGCGCACGCACGTGCCCGTGAGCATCAGATGTCACATAGATCGCCATGGTACGTCTCTCCTTGCATTGCGGCCAAAGCCCGGCGCCGCAACTAAAACTTCAAGTTGAACTTAAACGTTACCCATTGTACTCCGTTGCAATAAAGCTGGAAAGGGTTTCCGAGCAGAGGCAAAGACGGCAGCCGTCTATGACGATATCGCGCACGCCCGCAATCCAACCCCATAAACCCACCATCTTTGGGTACAAATAACCGCAGACAACTGACCGTGCCACGCCAACCACCCAGGAGCGGACACCATCCATGAACCAGGTACTTCTCTTTATCGGCCTCGTCATTATTCTGTGCCTGACCATCAAACCCGTCGGCAAAAAGCTCCCCTTCCCCACCCTGCTCATCTTTATCGCGCTCGGCATGCTGCTGGGCGTCAACGGCCCGGCGCACATCGACTTTAGCGACTACGCGCTTACCGAAACCGTCTGCAGCACGGCACTGCTGTTCATCATGTTCTACGGCGGCTTTAACACCAACATCGACCGCGCCAAACCCGTCGCCGTGCCCGCGGTGCTGCTGAGCACGCTCGGCGTCGTCATCACCGCTGGCATCACGGGCGCCTTTGCGCACTTTGTACTGGGTTTCGACTTGATCGGCGGCCTGCTGCTGGGGTCGGTCGTGGCATCCACCGACGCGGCCAGCGTCTTTAGCGTTCTGCGCGAGCACAGCCTTTCGCTGAGGGGCGGCACCGACTCGCTGCTCGAGGTCGAATCGGGCTCCAACGACCCCGTCGCCTACATGCTCACCGCCGTGCTCGCGACCCTCGCGGCGGGCGGCAATATCGACATTCCCGTGCTGCTGACCAAGCAGATCATCCTGGGCGTGGGGTTGGGCCTTGCCATCGGCTGGACATCCAGCCGTCTGATTGAGCGCGCACACGCAACGGCCGAAGGCGCGCAGACCATCTTCTTGTTCGCCGCGGCCATCGTCGCCTACGCGCTGCCGAGCTACCTGGGTGGCAACGGCTTTTTGGCCGTGTACCTGGCCGGCATTGTGCTGGGCGCGAGCGACATCACCGGCAAGGTCGAGATGGCGCACTTCTTCGATACCCTCACCGAGATGGCCGAGATGACCATCTTCTTTTTGCTGGGCCTGCTCGTTACGCCCGCACGCCTGCCGCAAATGCTGCTGCCGGGCTTGGCACTCATGACGTTTATGCTCTTTGCGAGCCGCCCCATCGCCGTCGGTCTGCTGCTGGCGCCCTTTAAGACGAGCCCTCGCCAGGTTGCGCTCGTAAGCTGGGCGGGCTTGCGCGGCGCGGCTTCGGTCGTCTTTAGCCTCTTTGCCGTGGTGGCCGGCGTTCCCGGCGGACACGACCTGTTTGACCTAGTCTTCGTGATTGCCGTGTCGAGCATTGTGGTGCAGGGTTCGCTGCTGCCGGCGGTGGCGAAGAAACTCGATATGATCGATGCGGCCGGCGACGTGCGCCGCACCTTTAACGACTATCGCGACGAAGACGGCATGTCGTTCGTCAAGCTCAAGGTGGGCGCTGGCCATCCGTTTGCCGGGCGCTCGCTCGCCGATATTGGCAGCGCGACGGACATGCTCGTGGTCCTGGTGCTGCGCGACGGGGCGCATCCGGTACTGCCCAATGGCGACACCGTGATCCAGGAAGGCGATCTGCTGGTGATGGCAGCCCCGACGTTCGAAGAGCGTGCCGAGGTTACGCTGCGCGAGGTCACCGTGACGCCCCACGGTCGCCTGGCCGGTCAGCGCCTGCGCGACGTGCCGCAGGGCAAGCACCCGTTCATCGTCGTGATGCTCAAGCGCGAAGGCCAAACGATCATCCCCGACGGCAACACCCTCATATACGCCGGCGACGAAGTCGTCATTGCCACGCTAGCGCCGTAGCCATCCCCACCCATAAGTTGCGGTGAAATAGGGATTGAATAGGCTTCTGAACAGCCATTTCAGTCCCTATTTCACCGCAAGTTATTGAGGGGATGGGTTGAAAAACATTTGAATTGACACCGAAATGAAAAAAGCCGGGGAAAACGTCCCCGGCACTTGGAAGCCCTCTCTTTTGAGATGACCGATTTCTTTATATCACGAACGCTAGTTAGATGCCATTCATTGAGGGCTTTATCAGGCGCGCCATCCCATCCCATCCACATGGCGCCATTTGAAAGCCGTCCGATCTCATGCTATAAAGAAATCGGTACCCTCGAATAGAGGGACCTCCAAGAGCCGGGGTCTTACCCCCGGCATTTTTTATGAGAGTCAAGACTAAATGCTTCTCGGGAAACCGCCGGTGCCATTGCGTCAGCAATTTACGAGCCGCCCTACCCCACCTCTCGACAGCGAAGGACTTTTCGCAAGTAGTTTGACGAACATATGTTTGCTTATTATAATTAAGCTTGAAAGCACCCCTTATCTCATGGTATAAAGAATACGGTTCCCTCCAAAAGAGGGGCCTCCAAGAGCCGGGGTCTTACCCCCGGCATTTTTTTGCAAAAATGGAGGCCCATCATGAGCGAACTCTCCGTCTTTGTTGACGAATCTGGCGACCTCGGAGGCGTCTCCAACTACTACCTCGTCACCCTCGTTTTTCACGATCAAAACGATGCAATCGTTGAACGCATTGACCGCTACGAGCGCGCCCTGTCGCAGTCCTCGCTTCCCAATACGCCTTTTCATGCAGGACCCCTACTGAATGGAAACGGCGACTACAAAGATCTTCCCAAGGAGCAGCGAAGGCACATGTTGAGCGCATTTCGCGCGTTCATTCAGCATCTCCCCATACGCTATCTCTGTCTGCAATACCGAATGAGCGAATTCGCCGGCAATCAAAACGGTCTCGCGGAGAGAATGAGGCGAGACCTCACAGTTGAACTTTTCGACCATCTGGAATTCTTCCAGCGATACGACACCGTTAAGATTTACTACGACAACGGCCAACCGATTGTAACGGAGGTCATTCATTCTGCGCTTGAGTACGTTCTAGCAAGGGATGTCATCGTATACCGAGAAGCCACACCACGAGCCTACCGGCTATTCCAAGTTGCTGACTACATCTGTACGATCGAGCTAACGGCTATCAAGTTTGACAGCAAGGAAGATACAAAGACTGATCGGCTATTTTTTGGAACCCGAAGGACGTTCAAAAAGGGATTTCTCTTATATCTCAGGAAGAAAAGGATGAACTGACCCGGGGTCACCAGTCGTCAGACGCTCCGCAGTCATCATCGACGGCAAAGTCGCGGAGGTCGAGGCCTTCGCGTTCGGCTCGGGCTAGGAGCTCTTGGGGCGACTCGTCCTCGATATCCACTACGTCGAGCATGGCGGCCGGAAAGCCCACCCCGGCTGCACTCCCCGCGCGGCCGAGCAGGCTCTCGCGCAGCTGGTCTACATCAACTTCGATTTTCATGGTGAAACCTCCCGCCAAACCAGGCCCTTACTCGTCAGCGCCAAGCACTTCCACGGCAGCAACAAAAGCTGCCACTTGCTTGTCGTCCATCTGCGTGGCCAGGCGCCCCACGGGCTCATCGTAGGCATACTGAACCTTATCGATAAAGCAATCCCAAGCACGCTCGTCCACACGCACGGCGGCCTCGCAATACTGGCTGAGCTTTTTGAGTCCATACCAAAACGCATTTACATGACGCGTAGGATCCTCATCCAGCACACCATCGTAGCGACGCCCATTAAACTCACGCATGCGCGTCACGGCAACCTCGAGCGAGTCGCCGCCCTCGGCCGAAGCCTCATCCACAAGCTCGGGAATCGAAACCTCACGGCGAACATCATGCCTGGTAGCGCCATCGTACTCGCCCACCAGCACGTCTTCGTCAAGCCGTGAATCGTAGTCTAAATAGCTCGAGCCCCGGCAAATCCCATGCGGTGAGCCAGAGCCAAACGCACAGAACAACCCGCCGTCGGCAACAACGCGACGGTAGGTCTCAAACGACTTCTTAACCTGAGCGAGCAACTCGGAAAGCTCCCCGGCATCGCACGCCGTCTCGCACGCAACGCACGCAGGCTTCGGCAGCCCCGAAGGCTCCACCGTGCTCCCTGCAACGCGGGCGGCGCGCTCGGCCCGATACGCCTGCGCCGCCAAGCGCGCTCGCTGCGCAGCGCCGCGCACGTTAGTAAGCTCACGCTCCAGCGCCACATCACCAGCAACATCACCGACCACGTCGTCCACAAGCCCGTCAGCGTCCTGCGACCCCGTCGCACTCAGCTCGGACTCAAACGTCGCTGTGATCATACCCGCAAGGTCCGTCGCATCGGCGGCACAACGCAACTGCTCCAGCTGCGTGCACAGCAGATCGGCATCCAGGGGCACGGCATCCACGACGCGCACGTCACGCAGGCGTGCCACGTCCTGCAGCACCATAGCCCCCGCGGCATCGTACGCCGCGCGAACCCTGTCCACAGTATTGGCCCGCAGCTTTACCTCGATAAACGAAAGCGTCTGCTCCAGGCGCGTCAGCAGCTCGGCCTTGTCCTCCATGCGCAAAAAGGCAGCATAGCGACGCTCCATCCGCAGCGGGCCAACAATGCCCGCCTGCTTGCGAGCGCATGCAAGCGCAGCGTCCTCAACACGGCGAACATACCCGTCAACAGCCCGCACGGCAGACTCGCGTGCAGTGTGCTCGGCAGCCTCGACGCCCCCAAGCACGCCCAGCAGCTCACGGGAGCGCACCTTGCGCACCAGTTCCCCGCGATCGTACTGCTCAAGCGCCGTCTGACGCTTGGCTACCGATTCAAAGCCAAACAGCTCGTCGAGCAACTCGCCAACGCAACGCTCGTCCGCCATGGCAAGGCCTCCCTACTCGAACACGCCAACACGCCCGCGGACCTACGCGCACGCAAGCCCGCACGCCCGCACTCCTACAGATCTAGCGCCTTCTTCGCGGCGTCGACCGGGTCGCCATCCATGTAGAACACCGGACTCAGGCCCGAAATGATCTCGGACGACACGCTCTGCAAACCCGCAATAGCGCTCAGCGGCAAAATCACACGCTTGGCACCGGCGTTTTTGGCCACACGCATAATGTCCTCGAGCCCACGGATCTCGTCCATGGAGCCCGACATGCGCAAGATGCCCGGAATCGCCAGCGCGGGCATCACCGGGCGGTTGCACGCCGCAGAGCACAGGCCCACAAACTCGGCGAGCGAAACCTCTTCGGACAGGCCCTTGCTCTGCAGGTCGTTGTAGAACAGCAGGTAGTCCTTGGAGCCAATGTGCATGCCCGGCGCCACGCGGTTCGCCAGGTTCACAAAGTTGTCGAACGCGGCCTCCAGCGTATCGCGCACCGGCTTGTTAAAGGCCACGCCCTCGTGCTTAAACTTGCACTCGCCAGCAACGGCCTTGTTCTCCAGCTTGTACACGGCGACCTCGCCGCCCTGCGATCTGCCCACGCCAAACACATGGCCGGACAGCAGCGGCCCGTCGGGAATCAGCGTGTCCTCGCTCTGCTCGGGCACGCGCACCACGTGCACGTCCTGCGGGTTGTCGGCATCCATATAGCCCAGGTTGACGTCGATAAACTCGACGCCCGCCATAATCTTGAGCTGCTCCTTTACGCGACGACGGCCCTCGATGGCGTAGTCCAGCAGCCAGCGCACGTCGTCCTTGTCCATGGCCTCGTCGGGGAACAGCAGCTTGGCAAGGCCGCTAAAGGTCTTGCGCACGGCGATCTCGTCACGCTTGTTAAAGTCGCTGTTAAAGCGGAAATAACGGTCGATATGGTGCGTAAAGTCCTTGCGGCGCATCTCCTTGCAAAACTCCGACAGGCAGTCGGTGATCAGGCCATAATGCCCGGTCAGCAGGCTCGAGCGCATCTTGGGAATCTCCCAGCCCGGCAGGTAATAGTGGATACGGTCGAAGAAAGCCGAATCGTTATTAAACTCCGGCGGGAACGGATCAAACAAGTGCGTGGTCTTAAGGACGTTTTGCACGGTGTCGTTGATGTTGCCCTCAAAGACCATGGAGGCATCGGCGTTGATCTGGTCGCGGCCGCGCGCGTAGCTGCCGCTCGCCATGTAGTCCTTCATGATCTGCACGGCATTGGTGTCCTTAAAGCGCATGCCGGCGACTTCGTCGAACGTCACGCAATCCCAATGGCCCACCAGGCCCACGCGGTCGGCCCGCATGGAGTTCATGCGGCCGAACAGGTTGGCCGTGGTGGTCTGGCCACCCGAAAGCAAAATGGCGTAGGGCGAGACCTCTTTGTAGATATGGCTCTTGCCGGTGCCGCGGGGACCCAGCTCGCACAGGTTGTAGTTGCGCTCGATAAGCGGCACCATGCGCTCGATAAAGTGCAGGCGCTCTTTCTCGGAAAGCTCGCTGGGTTCGTAGCCAGCGGAGCGCAGCAGCATGTTGAGCCACTCGTCGCGCGTAAAGTACTGGCGCTCGTCGACCATGGCATCCAGGTCTAGATTGGGCATCTGGATGGGCGTGAGCGACGCCACACTAAACGGAGAGTCCTCGGGTCCGCGCTTTTTGCGCTTGGCCTTGGAGCGGCGCGGCGCATCGTCGCCAAAGACCTCCATGCCAAACTCGTCTTCCTCATCCAAGGGGTGACGATACTCGATGCTCATAATGCACCAAATGCCACCCTGCAGAATCTTGGAATAGTCGCGCACGTACTCGGCCGGCATCACAAACGGCTCGATGGTCAGATTGGCAAACGACGCCACGTAAATGTCTTTGTACTCGTCGAGCTTGGCCGTCACCTTATCGATGATGGTAAAGCGACCCAGTTCGCGAATCTTGGACTTAATGCGCTCGGACTCATCGGGACGCACATAGTTATCGGTGAGGATCCTGCGGATGCGCTCCAAACCCTCTGCCACGGCATCCTCGTCATCAGTTGAGCAGTACATGCCCAGCAGATACTCCAGTACAAAGGTTGGCACGTTGGCGCCGCGCTTCATAAGGGCCGTCAGGTCCTTGCGCACGATCTTGCCAGCAAAGTGCTCGAGTAGCTTGCCGTCCAGGCCATCCATGTCGTAGCCGTCGTCCTCGGGAGCCTCGTCCGCGGCCTGGTCATAGCCATCGGTCGAGGATTCGTCCTTGGTGGTCGCCGCAGACTCAACGGGCACAGCACCAAACGGCTCCGGGGCAGGCACGGCCTCCTCCGCAGGCACGGCTTCCTCCACGGGCACGGCCTCCTCCACAGGCACATCCACATCAATCGAGGGAACTTCCCACAGATCGTCATCATGGCTATCAAACATAGGGCACACTCCTAAAAACCAAAGTCAGCAACAGGGGCAAACGAAACAGCAATGGTGTACGTCTCGCGCCAAACAATCTTGCCCGTCTCGCGCTCGCGGCAGACCAGATAGTACGGACCCTTTGCCGAGAATCCATCAGCCGCGCGCAGCGCAAACTTGGCATGCACTACGCGCTCCTGCGAATTAACAGAAGTCTTGTTAGCATGCGCCTTGACCGTATCGCTCACCTCGTTGCCGCTTGCATCGGTAAACACCAGCTCGTATTCGCACGGCAAGACCTTGCCTTGGGCTGGTTCTTCCTGGATCAAGTTGAGCGAGAAGAGCGAGTTGGTCACCCGGCGCCCCTCACTTAGCACGCGCAACGTCGCCGCGCGCGTGTCGACAAAGTCCTTGGAACCCGAGCGCGCACGCCAAAATCCAATAACGGGCACGCAAAGCTCCTGCAGGCTCATGCCGCCGTGGACGTAGTTGTTAGTACCACCGGGACGCTTGAAGTGCACGTTCTCGCGCGGGGCAAATCCCTCAAAACCGGCGCCCAAACGTCCCATGTCAACATTAACAAACACCTCGCGTACCTCGTCCGAAAGCTCGCCCACGGCCTCGTTGGGAACCACCAGATGACGCTTGCCGCACATGACGGGAGCGTCAAGGACGGGAAGGTCCGGCTTGCCGAGCATCTGGCACTCGCTGAGCTCCCGACGCGTGTAGATAAAGCCGTGGTCCGCCGTTATAACAACACGCGCGCCCGGGGCGTCGGTGCACACGCGACGCGCCAATGCAGCAAGTTCCTCCACGGCGTCCGCACAGGCACCGAAGACGTCATCCTGCGTAGCGGCCTTCTCGCCCGTGGCATCGATCTTGTTGTGATAGAGGTAGACGAGTTTTGAGTCCTTGAGCAGCGTCTTGCGTTCGGTTCCCGTCATGTTGAGGTATGTGCTCGAGCGTAAAGCGCGGGCCGTGGGCTCAACGTGGGCAAGCACCGCCTCGCGCTGCGGAGTCGTGGCAGTGGGCATGCCGTCAGCCAACACAAACGAGCCATCCGCTGCAAGCTTAAGCGCTTGGTGTGGCAGCAGCGCGGGCATGCCCACCTCGGTAATGGAGGGAAAGACCGCCTGCATGCTAGAGACCTTGACGTTGCCTCCGCGCTCGCGCTCGAGCAGCGCCGCAACGTCGCGGGCCACCTCATAGCGCAACGCGTCGCTCACGATAATGACCGTCGTTTTGGCAGAGCCCACAAAGGTGGGCAGCACATGCCAGTAGAACTCATCCTGCCGTGCAGGGCCATCGATGTAGCCGCAATCGGTCCACTCCCCTTGCGCAGCGGCTGCCCAGCAGGCATTGGCATCCGCCAAGAACCAGTTGCTGTAGAGATTCTCCGCCCAGTCCGCCACAGCGCGGGTGGGCTCCTCGAGCACATCGCACTCAACGGAGCGCGCCCGCAGATACGCGGTGCACATATGGCGATAGGCAGCATCCATGGAATACCAATCGGACGTATAGGCATCCCACACCTGCTGGGGCTGCGCCAGATGGAACCCGCCCGCATGCGCCTGCCTAAAAGCGCACATATTGGCCACAGCGGCAAGCAAGCCAAAGTAGCTCTCGACACGGCGGTACCAGCTTAGGTCGCAGCGACGCGCCGCAAAGGCGCGTGCGTCCTCAACACGGTCTGCACCCTGGGCAAACGAGCAGAACAGCTGCGAGAGCACAGCCTCGTTGACGCACGGGAACACATCAAGCGAAGCCAGCGCATCGATCGGCAGGGTCTCGAACCGCGCAAAGAGCCCGCGGGCATCCTCAACTAAACGACAAATCTCAAATAGGTCCTCGCTCGATGCCCGGGCATCGGCGGCCTGGTCCCACGTACGCACCGCCTCAAGGCAATAGGGGCCGTAGGCGGGAGCCATATAGCTTTCGAGCCCCTTGAGCGCTCCCTCGGGAAGTGCGGTGGATGCCGCCGTAAGAAGCACATGGGATGCAAGCATAAGCAGTGAATCACGCTCGTGCAGCGGTCCATCAAACCCATAACAGCGCAGCATAAAGGCAGCGAGAACATCGCGCACACAGTACTTATCCACCAGCGCGGCCAGCGCCTCGGGACCCTCGTGCAGCAGCATGGCCATGCAGCCGCGCAATACAAACGCGGGCCGCGCGTCGCCCGGTTCCTTGCCGCCAAAGATCACCGTAAGGATTCCGAGCTCGATATCGGATGCACCCGCGGCATGTGGAACGCATGCGACAAACTTAGCGCAGCGGGACTTGGCGACAAAGAACGCCTTGTGCGCTCGCAGGCTCTCGCGCACGGCATCGATATTCTCGATACCCAGCTGATCGGCCAAAAGCGAAAGATAATCAGCCTGGAACTGATCGGCATACAGCCCAACATCGGCAAGCCAATCGCCCTCAAGCCTGCCGCGCGGGCAACGGCGATACAGCAAGATATCGCTCACAAGGTCATCGCGGTTGACGAGCTTCTTGACGGCAAACATGCGGCCCTCGCAGGCTTCAACAAACCGCACTGGGCGCTCAAAGTCACCGTGAGCAGACATTACGCCGGCATCGGCCCCCACGCCGTCGAAACCCTCGGCAGCCAATCGCTCAAACTCAGGAGCAAACTCGCCGTCTGCATCGTGCCAAACCACCACACGGCGCGGCGCGCATGAGGACAACGGCTGCAAAAATCGCAGCTTGAGCTGTTCTTCTACATCGATCTTGGGCATGAATATCCTTACCGTATCTGCAGTTACTTAATCTTCGCCAGCACATCCTGAAACTTGGCGTAGTTGACCTTGACGCCGTCATCCAGGTCGATCTTAATCATCTGGTCTGCCAAGTGGTGCAGTTTCTCCTCGTAGGCAATGGTCTCTTTGAGCTGGTCGTTGAGCTTTTTGATGCGCTTATCCAAGCGCACGCGCTCGCCGCGCTCGGCACTGACAAGGGCATCGTTGGCATACCCGATCTGGGCACGGTAGCGCTCCTGCTGCTCATGCACATAGTCGGTGCGGATGCGAGCCAACAGGTCAGGCTGGTAGCGATGCATGTAAACAAGGCACTTGAAGCCGTTCTTCTTGCCGCTGTCGAACAGCCAGTAGATGGGGCGCTTCTTATAGGTCTGGCAGTGGTCCTTAAAGAAGTCCTTCAAAAAGTAGGTGCGGATTACCTCGCGCGAGGTACCCTTGCCGCCGAGTGCCTCGGCAATAAAGGCCAGGTTCTGCTCAAGCGTCTCCTCGCCATACACGGTGCGCACAAAGTCGATAAAGTAGCGCACGATGTCGTCGTCAAAGTACTCGTCATCGGTAATGGGCAGCACGTTATCGCTATCGGGCATAAAGGTCACGTGATCGGGATCGGGCATCTTGGCCAGATAGTCGCTAACTGTGGTGCTCTGATCGGCCAGGACCAGCCCGTCCACATCCAGCGAATAGCGGCCAAACATGCAGCCCACGGCATAGCTTATGAGCGAGGTGATCTCGTCTCGCTTGGTGCGCACGTATTTGTTGCCCTTATAGCTCTCGGGAATCTCGTCGGCGGTATTGAAAATGCGCGCCACCGAAACGTACTTATCCTCGACCTCGATGGGCACCTCGCCCTCCATGTTGTAGATCTTGGCAAAGATTCGGTTGAGCTCCTCCTCGTTAGCGCGAAGCTGCTCAAAGCGAGCGTTAACCTCGGCTTTGCGAGCCTCGTATTTATCGGCGAGCAGTGTTGACATGGAACGCCTTCCAGGTAGTAGGGGATTAAAAACAATGATTCAAAGGGGCATTTTATGTGGTAGTCAAGCTTTTCTCACAGCACCCAGGAGGGTCCGTCCAACAACCGGGCACCATCTTCCTCGAGCGTATATTCACTCATCCAAGCCTTACCCAAAATGTCATACATAAAGAGCCAAAGGCTTACCCCATCGCGAAAGGTCCTCGTTGAAACAACGTAATTGGAGCCTTCAACCTCGCCTTCATACGACTCACACGACTCAAAACCGATGTAATCAAAACGACAGGTATCTCCAGGCTCAAGATTAGATACGACTGGCTTTTCCTCCACAATAATTGACGGAATTGGCCGGGGACCTACATTGGTAATCGAAACAATGAATCCGTAATCTTCCTCGAAACTGTCCACCTCAACTTGAGGCTTAGCCTTTTCGCTCCGAGACCTCTCTTCTTCTTGCTTCGTTTCTATGTCGTGCTGATACGAGACCACTGCAATAATGACTGCCGAAAACGTCCCGACTCCATTTAACAAATCCCCCGACGATAAAGAGTTGAGCAACGGAAGCGAGCAAATGCCGGATAGAAATCCAAGAAGAGCTTTAAACAGTAGCGTGAAAACCACTAAGCATGGAATTGAAACAGCCAAAGAAATTAATAGTCGGCGAATGTACCTCATGCTGATCACTCACAATAAGGGGTGACGTTTAAAATCCCAGGAGGTTTCAAACGAGTCCCAGTCGGTTTTTGACAGTTCGATAGCCAGTTCAGCCATGCTAGAGATACGGCCCTCTTCACCAAGGCCAAGAAGCGGCAGCCTTGACACAACGCCCGCATTACAATTAAGAGTTGGGTTAATCATTCTGAGCATCACAGATGCTGCGGATGAATTCAGGTAGGCAATAAGCGGAAGCAGGTTGTCATCTGCAATAAATGCGCAACTTCCAGCATGCTCAAACAGACTGTGTCCGCCGTTGACTCTAAACGAATTGCGATCGGACGTAACGTCTGACCAAGAGATCGACGGCCTAAATTGATCATCAAGGCTGACGGGGCGGAATCCTGACTGTTTTTTCATCTCCAGTTGGCCAGTGACTGAGAAATTCATAACGTTATCTCGGTTGCCATACCACTTGCGATAGCTACCACCTTTGTTACATGGATACCAACACGTTGTGGTTTGGACCTCGTTAATCGATGAGCACTCCCTATCAAACTTTGATAGTTGGACCTCCCACCAAGCTCTAATGAATAAGTCATTGTTTCCCGTTGTGATTCCAGCTTGAAGCGACGCGCGCGTACCAACAGCTGGATTTGATTTAAATGCAGATAGTATTCCGCCCCCAGCCCAGTAGGCTATGGGGATGCCTGGGATCTGCTTGAAGGTGTCGGCGCCGCGACGGTAGAACCAGCCGCAGTCGGGGTTCTGGATCGCCGCGAGCAGCTTAAGGCGCTTCGCCTCGCTGCCGTTGATGTCGACGAGGCGCACGTAAGCGCCCTCGTATGCCGCGCGGCCGTTGTAGATGACATCGGCGGTTACGTTGACGACCTCGCCGCCGATGGCGTCAAATGCGCGGGGGCCGAGATGAGCCATCGAGACAATCGTCTTGCCCTCGATGATCGAAGAGCGCATCTTCTCAAAGCTGCCCAGGAACATCCAACTCTGCATGGTAACCATTGCGGCGTAGCCCTTATCTTCGACAAGGTTAAAACCGCGCTCGATAAAGCACGTGCAGAGGTCGCTCTTCACGTCGGAGTAGTTCTTCTTGACCCATTTGCTCATGAAGGGGTTAAAGCTGCTGCTGCCCATATACGGAGGATTAGCCACGGTGCAGGTAAAACGACGGGACAGCTTCTCGCAGATGGCGGCAGCGTTTTCGAGCTTAGTTTTGGTCGCAGCGGCAAAAAGGTCGTCGGAACAGCTCGCGGCGGCAGCCTTGAGCTCGTCAATCTCGGCCTCTGAAGGATTGAGAAGCGAGCCGATCTCACCCAGATGGCTCAGCTCCTCGGCAAGCTTCTTGTTGCCCGGCAGGTCGTCCTCCTCCAGCGGGATGCCCGTGAGCACGGTAACGTCGGCGCAAACGCCACGCCTAAAGAAGCGACGGTCGTGCTCGCGGGCGCACATGGCAAGCGCCAGCTCGGCGATCTGCGCCGCGCGGGGATCGATCTCCATGCCGGCGAGATTTTTGGTCAGGATGAGCTCCGGGATATCGCGCTCGCGGTAGCCGCGCTCCTCGTACATGGCAAAAAGCAGCTCAAACGCATAGACCAAGATATGGCCCGAGCCGCACGCCGGGTCGCAGAGCGTGATCTCCTCGGGGCTCGAGATGTAGATGACGTCCTCGTGCTCCTCGTCGGGCTCGATGTAGTACTCCATGCGCTCGCGCAGTGAGCTCCCGGGGTTGTTGAGCATCCACAGGCGGCCGAGCGAGTTCTCGACCATGTAGCGCACGATCCACTCGGGCGTGAAGAGCTGCGTGGCGGGCGCGATGTCCGCCGCCGCGGCCTTGCGCTTGGACTTGAAGAAGTCGTCTTTAACGTCAGCGTTGTAGTACTGATACATCCAGCCCAGAACGGTCACGCCCTCGCGCCAGTCCTCGTCAGTGAGGACTGCGTTGAGTTTGCCCACCACGCCGTCGGCCATCATGAGCCCCTGGGGCAACAGCAGCTCCATGGCTCCGCCCACGCGTTCAAAGACGCCTGACAGGCAATCGGCAAGTTCCTCGCACTGAGCCACAAACAGATAGCGCCACAGCGGCTCGTCGGAACCCGCCATCTTGAGCTCTGCCACGCGCTCGAGGTCGGCCGTGGAAATCTCCACGTCCAGGGCGTTCTCCACGGCCTCGCTGCCATGGCTGCCGTCAGCCCGGCTCAGCATGCGCATACGGCTGGGGAGCCATCCGCGTGCATCCATAAAGCGAATGGCCACGATACGGTTGAACCAGGTGTAGGCCGCACGGTCGCGCAGGGCGTCGTGCCCCTCTGCGGCCTGCAGGCGCAGCAGCTCGTCGCGCTGCTCAACTTCGAGCGGGCTCAGAGGCTGGCCGTTGACGGTCTCGGACCCAGCGGGCGCGAGCGTAGGCTCAGTGATGCCGTAGCGCACCATCTGCGCCTCCACGCCGTTAATAAGTTCCACGCGGGCCCACGTGCAGAAGTTCTTGAGAGCGGAATCGTTCATGGTTCCCGTACCTTTCAAAACACCATAAGCCACCGGCGTATGCTTGGGCGCCGGCGGCTGAGTGGGTTAGTTAATGCGGATCTCGTCGTTTGATGCAAGCGCCTGCATAAGGCGGGCGCGCAGGTCGTCCACGTAGCGCTCCACGTCCTCTGCGGTTGTGAGGCGGCTCGGCTTGGCCAGGTCGGTGCGACGCACGGTCTTGACCTTGCGCTGAGGCTTGGGCACGGGCACGGAACCTGGTGTTGCAGCGCCTTTGTTGGTGATCTTTTTGACCACCTCGCCCGTGCTGGTGACCTCGGTGGAACGGCGCTCGTTCTCCATGCGTTCGCGCGCGGCGTCCACGGCGTCATATATCTTGTTGGCTGCCGTGATGGTCCAGCTTTCCCAGTTTGCCGCGAGGGCGTTAAGCTCGTTGAGGCTCTGGACGCCGTGGGCGCGGTTCTTGAACGACTCATACTTGATGTTGGCGTCCGCTATGGCATCCTTGGCCTGCTTGACAAAACCATCTTGGCTCTCGGCCTGCTTCTGCAGATCCTGCAGATCGTTCTCGATGCGTTGCAAGAACTCGTTGCGACGGATACCCAGGAGTTTTTTCATGTCTTCCTCGACGGGCGCCATCAGCGGCTGCAAGTCTTTGATGCGTCCGTAGGGCTTGGGATCTTTGAGGATCTCGCGCACCTTTGTCACGTTATCCACCGCGCCGTGAATGTCGTCCGAGGCGTACTCGATAGCCTCCGTGCGGCTCAAGAATTCCCTGGCGTGATCAAACGTTGCGCGCTGGTTGGAACCGAAGAACTCAACCACCTTGTCAAAGTCTTCCTTGGCATCGAGCAAACGCTCCTCATGCTTGGTGAACGTGGTCAAGAACGCCTCGGCCTCGTTCTGGTCCTTAAGGACGTCGGCCACCTCCGAGCGCATCTTCTCGCACTCGTCCTCACCGGGATACGGATAGGCCGGCTTGATGCCCGTGTAGTAGTCGCGTGCCATGGCGAGGCACGCCTCGCGCAAGCCCTCAAGGCGCTCTTTGAGCTCGGCCACGAGCTTATCCTCGTTGGAGGGCACGGTCTTGAGATCAAACAGGTCACACATGAGTTCGCCCGTGACACGTAGCAACCGGTCGCTCATGCGCATGCGCAAGCGCACCTGGGCCTTATCGGCATCCTTGCGCAGGAGCGCCACCATGCGGCTGTCGTTGGCTTGAACCGTCTGACCGCCAAACAGCACCTGCGCGCGCTGCTCCACCACAAGCTGCGCCACCACATTTGCGATGTCGACCTCGCGCCAGCCAAAGGGCCTTTGCTGGTACTGGCGCTGGATATCGCCCATAGCGGTATCCAGGTGGCGCTGGTGCTGCACTTTGAGGTAGTCCTCGACCTCTTTGAGCGCACGCGTGTTACCTGCATCCATGCCAGCGAGCCCCACTTGAACGTTGCCCACCAGAGTAGAGCGAATATCGGAATCGCTCGTGACCGGCGCGCCGATATAGTCGGCCTTTTCAAAGACCACATCGCACAGCTGCGCCAGCACCTGCTCAAAGACCTGAGCGGGTTTGGCAGCACGGATCTCAATCATGCGCCCGTTGACGGCGCATCGTGCATGGAGCACCGCCTCAGCCAAAAGGGCGTCAGCCTCTTTCTCGTTAAAGTCCTTCTCGCGCATTTTGGCCTCGACAATCTGGCGGGTACTCGGCGGTAGCTCCTGCAGATTGCGCGTCTGGGCGTACATGCGAATCTTAGCGGCGTTGACGAGTGGGGCCCAATAATCCACCTCGTCGCTCAAGGCCACGATGGCCTTATCCACGGATTTCAATGCCAGCTCGGCATCGTCCGAACGACCCAGATCGCTGGCCATGGTCACCACGGAAAGTTCCATGCCGCCCATGCTGGTACCGTGGATTGAGCCGTCCACATAGCGGTCAAACGGAAAGTCGTTGGCCCCGCGGTTGAGTTTGCGCGCAGTGTAGATGCTTTCGAACAGGCGCTTCTTGATGTACTCAATCACCTTCGCGTTGTCGATCGGGGTGCGTGCGATCTCCTGCGCTATCTCCTGCTCCTCGTCGGTGAGGAAGCTATAGGTATCGCCCTGGCGTGCCACGTAGCTCTCGCGCTCCAAGCGGGCGAGAGATTCCTTGACGCGGTCCTTAAGGGCGCGCTTGTCCACGTCCAGGCTATCGATCATAAGGATGGAGATGTTCTCGACCGTGGCCTTGACGTAGCCGATGTAGCGGATCAAGTACAGGAGCTTAAGCACCCGGACATCGTAGCTCTCAAGACCCTCTGCGTTTTCAGCCGCGCGCTCCGCACAGACGACGACCTGAATGATGCCGTGCTCCAAATCCTTGGAGATTGTGTCGAAGAAGCGCCAGAACGGCACGAGTGCACCGGTCTGGTCATGCTGGATGGCCTGAGCGCTCTCCTGAAACGCGCTCAGCATGGAGCGCTCGCCCGTGGACATGTGCTTGGCCTTAACACCGTGCTTGCGTACCTCGGTCATCACGTCGGGCAGAAGCTTAAACTGGTAGCCCACAAACGGGTAGCTGGCCACAAAATCCTTGGAGTTGGCGAAGCCGGCAAGGTCGGAGCGCGAGCCACCCTCGAAGGTAAAGTTGTTTTTGAGGACGGCGGCGTCTTGCTCGTAGACCTGTGCAAGCATATCGGCCGCCGGCGCGGTCTTCTCGAGCACACGGCGCTGGATAACCTCGTCCACGCTGGAGCTGGAGAGCGAAAGGCGGGTATTGAAGCGGCCTTGGATCTTTGAAAAGTCGTTGCCCACGGGCAGGCTCAGGTTGTCGATGGCCTCCTGGCTCGTGACCATCACCCACACGCGGCCACCGCAGGCGGCACCCAGCTCCTCGACGATGGTCTGAAGACTCAACATAAGGCTTGGATCCCGGTCGTTTGTAATAAACTGACCCACCTCGTCGACCATAAAGAGCAAACGGTAGTTGCCGCCGTGGGCCGCTGCCTGAGCGTCTACGTAGTCCTTGACCTTTTTGGCAAAGACATCGGGGGCCAAAACCTCGTCCTCAGAACCCTCAAGCCAGTTCCATGCGGCCTTTTCGCTCATGCCGAGCACGCTCTGCAGCACCTCGACGACGTCGTCCTCAAAGTAGCTGTAGGTGTCGCGGGTCTGGAGCCAGGACTCGCCGTTGACGCGCTCAAAGGCCTCGCGGAACTCCTGGGTCTTGCCCAGGGAATCGATGTGTTCCTCGAGCTTTGCAAGCTTTAGGTCCTCGCCGTAGAAGCCGCGCGCCTCGTAGAACATGCGCTCAAAGCCGCGAAGCAGCGCCGTGGGAGCCGTATCGCCCTGCTTCCACTGGCCCGCCTTGCTATCGATGTTAAAGAGGATGGCCTGCGTGGACACCGAGCAGGCGCGCTCCATGGCAGCCTCGACCATGGGGTCGACAATCTTGCCGTCAAAGTAGCGGATGGCGCTCTTGCCGCCGATCTGGCGATTCTCGAGCAGGTAGCTAAGCATCTTGAGGAAGTGCGATTTACCGGAACCGAAGAAGCCACTGATCCACACACCGATCTTGTCGGTGGGCACATCGATGGCATCGCCGTAGGCCTTGAAGAACGTGGCAAAGTGCCTCTGCAACTCGCGCGTCACCACGTACTCGTCAAGCTCCTGGCGGATGGACCCATCTTTTGAATCCTGGACCTTGACCACGCCGTTGATGGAGCGGTTGATGTCTTTAGCAAAGAGGTCGCGAATGATCGTGTTGTCCATGGGTGCTCCTTTGGGTTTGGGAACGTTATGGCAAAGGGTTGTTACCGGCGGCAGGGACTTGCCTGCGAGGAGCCGTGCTTACGAGATATCGATGGCGCGGTAGTAGTTGTCGGCCGGCAGACGGTTAAAGAGCTGGAAAGAAGAGCCGTTGAAACTGCCCGGATAGGCGGCGACCACAGGCACCTCATCAAAATCCGCAAGCATGCAGTGGAGAAGAGTGTGCATGCGAAAGAACGGGAAGACCTCACCTGCACCGGTGAGGAGAATGACGTCTCCGGGCGCGAACGGCTCGGTCTGCTCAAGGATGTACGCGGCAACTTTCTCGGGTGAGGCGAACTTGGCCACGTCCTCGAGCACGCGCTGGGTACCGCGGCGCTCCTCTTGGTGCGGGATAGCCTTGAGGACACGGCGCTTTTCGAGAATTGCCAGCACGGCGTCGTAAAGGTTCACGACCTTGAGCGTGCACGGAAGCTTGTCGGCCTCGGCATCGCGTGAAAGGGTGTCAAATAATGCACGCGCCTCAAACTCCAGCGCGGGGTCATAGCAAAAAGTGTGGAAGCCGATCTCATTGCCTATGCCCTTGTTGGCCAAAAAGTCCTCGCTGCACAGGCACTCGCGCAGAAGCTGCGCACGGCGCTCAAATTCCTGACAGGCGCGCTCGGAGCGGGCATGCGCCGCCACGACGCTCTTGCGGGAATGGATGCCGATATTGGTGGTGAGATCGGTCGCCGGGGTGATAACAGGGCCGACGGCGCTTTTGACGGGAGCCACGCTACATCACTGCCCTGCCGGTAAGGGCCGCGATAAGCGACTGCTCGCCCAGCTGAACCAAGGCTCGCTCGACATCGGAATCGAGGAAGAGCGGTGACAGGCGCTCGGACTCCGGGCCCTGGCCCTCGCCGATAAGGCCGGCATGGCGGAGCGTCTGGCGGAGCGAGCCCTTAATGCGCTTGACCGTGGCCTCAGTCCAGCGGGCCGCGTCCGGATACTCCGTGGTAAAGCGTGTCATAAAGGCGTTGAGGTCAACCGCCGTAAAGGCATAATCGAAGTTTTGTAGGCGCTCCCCTACCTCGACGAGCACGAGCTCGCGCACGATATCGTAGCGGCAGATCATGCTGTAGAAGATGGCCTGGTCCGCCTGCGTGGGAGCGCCGGATGCCATGAGCCCGGTTAGGGATGACGCAGCCTCGACGGCGGTTTTGGGGTCGATGCCGCGCGCGGCGCATACGGCGTCCGTGGGCACCATGGCGTCAAGGCGGCGAAGGCACACGGTTGCGCGGTTGGCGACCATGCGCTCCGTGGGATATTGAAAGAGGTTCTCGCTCTTTACGCGTACAATGACCTGCTCGTCGCTTGCGCCCTGCATACGAAGGGCAGCGACGATGCGCATCTCATGCGGGAGGAATTGCTCGCGGGTGAGCACCCCCCCCCCGAACGCTTTTTGTGGTTACATCCACAGTACACGCTCCAAGGGTGTCAAAGGCTGTCACAAGTGCGCCGCAACCCGGCGGGCAGGTGCGGCGCACATGACAATAATCATACCTGTTGGTAAAAAAGTTACCACGCCCAGAGTGTCAAATGTTGAGCAACAAAATTTAATCCGGTTAACGGTCATTTTCGCAGCTTAGAAACTTTAACGAGGTCGCCCCAAATCACACTTGCCAGACAACCGCGCTTACGAATGCAGGCACGCACACGCCCAACGCCACCCTCCGCTATATTCAACATAGAGTTATACATATGCCTCTATGTAAGGAGTTTCGTATGCCTGTCGTAAAGCCTATTTCTGATCAGACGCGCGCACTAACTACCATTCAGGAACGCGAAGATCACATTCAACGTACCATCGCTCATGGTTACGACGACCTCACCAACGGTCGTGTGCGCCCCTGGAAACAAGCAAAAGCTGAGGCAGATCGCAAAAGCTGAGGCGGATCGGATGCGAGCCATCAGGTAAGGTCACCTCTCCCCCATGTAACCATCCTGTAAATCATAGCGGCGCACTCGAGTTTTACCGTGATGCGGTCGCGTCCGGCGCTCCACTGTGCTAAAGTATCCCGAACGTTCAAACGACTACGAGGGGGAACTAGAAGATGGCACGTGTGCACAACTTCTCAGCTGGCCCGGCCGCACTGCCTACAAGCGTGCTCGCCGAGATCGCCGACGAGGTGATGGACTACCGCGGTTGCGGCATGTCCGTGCTCGAGATGAGCCATCGATCTAGCATGTACCAGCAGATCATCGACGACGCCGAGGCAACCCTGCGTCGCCTGCTGAGCATCCCCGACAACTACCGTGTCCTGTTTTTGCAGGGCGGCGCCACGTTGCAGTTTGCGGGCATCCCCATGAACCTCATGCGCCGCGGCCGCGCTGGCTACGTTGTGACGGGCAACTTTGCCAACAAGGCGTACAAGGAGGCCGCAAAGTACGGCGAGGCCGTGCTGCTCGCGAGCTCCGAGGACACCAACTTCGACCGCATCCCCGACATGGCCGACATCAACGCGCGCATTGCCGACGAGGCCGCGGGCGACGGGCTCGACTACGTCTACATCTGCCAGAACAACACCATCTTTGGCACCATGTACCACGAGCTGCCCGCTTGCGGCGATGTGCCGCTGGTCGCCGATGTCTCGAGCTGTTTTCTGTCGCAGCCGCTCAACGTTGAGCGCTACGGGCTCATTTACGCCGGCGCGCAGAAAAACGCCGGTGCCGCGGGCGTGACCGTGGTCATCGTGCGCGACGATCTCATCGCAGATGGCCCCGCCTTTGCGCAGACGCCGCAGTACCTGGACCTTAAGACCCAGGCCGCCAAGGGCTCCATGCTCAACACGCCCAACACCTTTGGCATCTACGTGTGCGGCAAGGTGTTCCGTTGGGTTGAACAGACCGGTGGACTTGCCGCCATGGCCGAGCGCAACTGGGCCAAGGCCAACCTGCTCTA
>URJD01000003.1 GCA_900548075.1 uncultured Collinsella sp. | reverse complement strand
TAGGGACGCAGAACCTCGGGGATCGTGATGGTGCCGTCGGCGTTCTGGTAGTTCTCCAGAATGGCGGCCATGGTGCGGCCGGCCGGCAGGCCGGAACCGTTGAGAGTGTGCAGGTAGCGCGAACCCTTGAAGTTCTCGGGGTCGCGATACTTGATGTTGGCGCGGCGAGCCTGGAAGTCACCGCAGTTGGAGCAGGAGCTGATCTCCTTGTAGGCGTTGTAGCTCGGCAGCCAGACCTCGACGTCGTAGGTCTGACGGGCAGAGAAGCCCAAGTCGCCGGTGCACAGGCTAATCACGCGATATGGAAGGCCCAGCTGCTGCAGCAGGTACTCGGCCTCGGCGGTCATGCTCTCGAGCTCCTCGTCGGACTCCTCCGGCTTAGCGAACTTGACCATCTCGACCTTGTCGAACTCGTGCTGACGGATGATGCCGCGGGTGTCGCGACCGGCGGAACCGGCCTCCTCACGGAAGCAGGGGGTGAAGGCGGTGTAGCGGCGCGGCAGGGTGTCGGCATCGAGGACCTCGCCGGCGTGCAGGTTGGTGAGTACGACCTCGGCGGTGGGGATCAGGAAGTTGTCACCCGAGACGTGGTAGGCGTCGTCCTCGAACTTGGGCAGCTGGCCCGTGCCGAACATGGTCTGACGCTTGACGACGATAGGCGGCCACCACTCCTTAAAGCCACGGCTGGTGTGCGTATCGAGGAAGAAGTTGATGAGGGCGCGCTCAAGACGGGCGCCGGCGCCACCGAGAACGGTGAAGCGGCTGCCGGAGAGCTTGTTGCCGCGCTCGAAGTCGAGGATGTCCAGATCGGTGCCCAGATCCCAGTGCGGCTTAAAGTCGAAGTCGAACTCGCGCGGGGTGCCCCAGCGGCGACGCTCGATGTTCTCGTCCTCGTCCTTACCGTACGGGGTGGCATCGCACGGAATGTTGGGCAGGTGAGCCATGAAGTCGTACTGCTCCTGCTCGAGAGCGGTGCGGCGCTCGGCCAGACCGTCAATCTTCTCGTTGACGGCGCGCACGGCCTCCTTGGCGGCCTCGGCCTCGTCCTTCTTGCCCTCCCTCATCAGGGCGCCGATCTTCTTGGACTCGGCATTGCGCGTAGCCTGGAGCTCCTCGACCTCGGTGATGACGGCACGACGCTCGTCGTCGAGCTCAAAGAACTTCTCGCGATCCCAAGACGTCTGGCGGTTAGCCATGGCGACATCGATGGCATCGGGGTTCTCGCGAACAAACTTGATATCAAGCATTAGATCCTCCGGCGATATACATTCCATTTAGGTTGCAACCTTGTACATGTATGGGCAAGTATATACTTATGAGCGTTTACGACCCAACTCAACTACGCAAGAAGGCACCCAATGGACGCAGTTTTTTCCTTTTTGTTTGGCACCCGCACCGGTTTTGCCATCCTTTTCGCCGGCGGCATCCTGTTATTTGCGATTCTTGCCTTTGTAATGGAGAAGCGTACCCATAAGATGTACGTCGACCGCGGACCCAAGTCCGAGGATGAGGAAGACAGCTTCTGGGACTAACCCACCAAAAAGGGACAGGTTTATTTTGGTCGGTTTTATCCGGGCAAACGCAAGCGCCCCGCAACTGGAATTGAGCCAGTTGCGGGGCACTTTTCGCTAAAAGGACAAAACCGCAGAAAATACCTGCCAAAAATAAACCTGTCTTTTTTTGGTCGGTTTTACTGGAGAGTTGCGTCGATTGCCTTGACCAGGGCGCTGCGCATGCCGGCGTCCTCGAGCGCAACGACGCCCTTGATGGTGGCACCACCGGGCGAGCATACGGCATCCTTCATCGCCGCAGGATGCTGGCCAGTTGCAAGCTGCAGCTTTGCCGTACCCAGCACCATCTGGCTCACAATGCGATAGGCATCGGCACGCGGGATACCGTGCTTGACCGCTGCATCGCCCAGGGCCTCGATTGCCATGGCGACAAATGCCGGAGCGCAACCACCCACCGTGCCGCCCACAAACAGCAGGCTCGTATCGAGCTCGACCACCGCACCGAGTTTGCCAAGCAGATCAAGCACCACTGTGCTCTGCTCATCACTAAGCGTGGAAGCCTTCTCGCAAGCGATGACGCCCTCGCCCACCGAAACCGGTGTGTTGGGCACCGTCGAGATATGCGCGACGCCCGGCAGGACCTGCTCCCACTTGGCACTGTCCCAGGTCCAGGCAACCGACAGAACGACCTTTTTGGCAAGAGCATCCTTGAGCGGGGCGAATACCTTCTCGATCATGTACGGTTTGACCGCAGCGACCACGATATCGGATGCGGCGACAACCTCGGCGGCATCGTGGCAGGCGACCATGCCGCGCGCCTCGCAGCGCTCAACCAGTGCGTCGTAGCGACCCGCGCAGGCGCACATGTCGCTCGCAGCTACACCGGCAGCGATCCAGCCATCAGCCATAGCGCTCGCCATATTGCCAAAACCGACAAATCCAATCTTCATATCGCATAGTCCTTTCAGACACATTCCTCAAAACGAAAGGTATTGTCCCACGCCATTGTTTCGTATTGCCGACCTATTTGTGATACGGCTCGCCACGACTGATCTTGCAGGCACGGTAAATCTGCTCTAGCAGCACCACACGCGCCAGGTTATGCGGCAAGGTAATGCGTCCAAAGCTGAGCATCTCGTCGGCTCGTGCGCGCACGTCATCGCTCACGCCGTCCGATCCGCCAATCACAAAGGCGATGTCGCTATTGCCTCGCAGCATAAGATCATCGAGCCGCGCCGAAAGCTCCTCGCTCGAGCGCTCTTTGCCCTCAATGGCCAGCAGGATCACATGCGCTCGAGGCGGCAGGGCTGCAAGTATCGCCGCTCCCTCCTTGTCGCGCGCGGCATCCACGCCGCCCGCCTTAGCCGGGTCGATATCGGCCACCTCGCGGATATCCACCTTGGCATAGGCACCTAGGCGCTTGGTGTACTCAGCGCACGCGTCCTTCCAAAAGCGCTCCTTGAGCTTACCGACGCAAACGACGGTGTATTTCACGCGCGTCTACTCCTTCGAATCGTTTTGAACTTTGCCGGCGGCCAGCATCTGCTCGAACATCGAGGCCGACTGCGAAAAGTCGCTCGGCAGCACGACCGTCGAGGTTTTACCCGTGCGAGCGAACTCCGTCATCATCTCGGACCACTGCGTAAACATGAACAGCTGGTTGGCCTCGTCGTTACCGACCCCCGTCTCCTGGATGATCTCGAGCGAATCTTTGATACCCAGCGCGATGGCCTTGCGCTGGTTGGCGATGCCCTCGCCCGCCTTTTCCATAGCCTCAGCCTCGGCGGTCGCCTCGGTGACGCGCTTGATGCGGTCTGCCTCAGCGAGCTCCTGTGCCGCAGCGCGCTTGCGCTGGGCGGCGTTGATGTCGTTCATGGAGTTCTCAACCTCGGTCGGCAGTGCGATTTTGGTGATGAGCGTCGACACGAGGGTGAAGCCGTAGGCGGCCATCTGCTCGGAAACGGTAGCGTTGACATCCTTGGCGATGTCATCCTTCTTGGCAAAGACCTCATCGAGTGTGTAGACAGGAATCGAAGAGCGCAGGGCGTCGGTGATGAAGTCACGCATCTGGTCGACGGGCTCCTGCAGCATGTAGTAGCTCTTGTAGATACCCGAATCTGCCGGGCCGGCGCCCATGTCATAGCTCACGTGGTACTGAGCAGAGACCTCAAGGCCGATGGTCACGTTGTCCTGGGTCTTAACGTCGATGCCAAAACCGTTTTTCATGGTGCGCAGACTCACCGTGGCGGCCTTGCGGTCGATCACGGGTACCTTCATGTGGAAGCCCGCATTGACGATGCGATTGAACTTGCCCAGGCGCTCGATGATCACGGCATGCTGTTGTTCAACGACATAGCAGGCGTTGGGAAGCAGCAGCAACAGAATGATGATGGGAATCAAAAGGCTGGTAAGGGCGGCGATGATACCGGACAACAGCATGGTCTCTCCTCTGATAGGCACACGTTGGCATTAGGATACCCGCACGAAGCAGCTGTGTGACACCAACAAGAGGACCCGTGGTCAAAAAAGGCCAAATATGAGTACTGTTACCAGTTTAGTAACAGCGTATTTGGGTCAAAATCGCCTCGTTGAACCCGAGGTCTATCGAAATTACTTCATTTTGTCTCAAGGTTGAGCCAAATTAGCGTACATCTGTTGCGTAAAATGAGCAAAAATGGCTTCATGAAATGTCTCTATTTTCATGTCAGTACTCATATTTGCCACTTTTTGACCACAGGGGCATCTACCGCGCGAAATCGATATGTCAAATCTGCCAAAAACGGCCCATAACAAAAAAGCTCCCATTGCTGGGAGCTCTTTCATTCAATGGTGCGGGCGAAAGGACTTGAACCTTCATGGGGTTGCCCCCATACGGACCTGAACCGTACGCGTCTGCCAATTCCGCCACGCCCGCGTGCAGGAATTAGAATAACGGAGCGCCATCGCGAACGCAAGAACTATTTTTGAAAAAGTTTGCAGGCATTTTCCCAAGCGGCTTGCGCGATTGCCTCAGCATCCTCGCCGGTACGATCGACACGGTCGTTGACCAGCGTGTTTGCCGTAATGGAGATCATTGCGGGCTCGCATTCAAGACCGCGGATGGGCTCCGGAGCCATATACGGGCAATCCGTCTCGAACAAAATTCGATCGAGTGGGGTTGCCGCAAATGCCTCGCGCACGTCGTCGTTGCGCTTAAAGGTGGCCGCACCACCATAGGCGATATAGCAGCCCAGCTCCACAAAGCGCTCCATCGTGGCGCGGTCCTCGCCAAAGCAGTGCAGCACACAACCGGCCTGGGGCACGCCCACCTCACGAAGCACGTTGTAGGCGTCCACGTGCGAGGTACGCTCCTGGTCCGTGTCCTCGTGACGCAGATGTAGCTCCACCGGCACGTTACGGCACACGGCAAGCTCGAGCTGGCGCGCCATGCAGTCAATCTGCACGTTATGGGGTGCCGGCGCGATATCGTCGTCATAGTCCATGTGGTAGTCCAGGCCGATTTCGCCAATACCGGCGCATAAGGGATCATCGAGTGCGGCAACGACCTGTGCGTGAACGTCGTCGGCATAGTCCGGCGCGCCATACGGATGCACGCCGGCAAGATACTTGATCTGCGGGATATCCTGCATCGGCAGAATCTCGCGCGTCAGCCAGTCGCTATAGTCCGTCACACTGCGTTTATCAGCGATGGGGTCGAACATCGTCACCAACAGGTCGACGCCCGCCGTCTTGGCACGCACGAGCGTCTCGGGCACATCCTTGCCCCAGAACGAAAGCAGATGTGCATGTGTGTCGGCAAGCGGCGCCAGCGGCACCGGGCAGGCCACCGTTTTCTTCTTTTTGGTAAACGTCACGCGTTCGGCATTAGGCGTCATGGATTAGCTCCTGAGCCAAGCGGACAAAGGCGGCGACGTCGAGCGTCTCGGCGCGCGTGGTGGGTGCGATACCGCAAGCCTCAAAGGCGGCATCGAGCACGTCCTTGGCAAAACCGTTGGCGCTCATGGAATTGCGGATGGTCTTGCGACGCTGAGCAAATGCAGCATCAATCACACGGGCCACAAATTCGCGATCGAGTCCTTCGGGCAGCGCGCCGCCAACACGGTCGATACGCACGACGGCCGAGTCCACATGCGGCGCCGGCATAAAGCAGCGCGGCGGTACCTCAAAGCGCCCCGTCACCTGCGCATACAGGCCGAGCTTTGCCGTGTAGCCGCCATAGGTCTTGTTGCCCGGCGTTGCGGCAATGCGATCGGCAACCTCCTTTTGCACCATGACGACAGCGCGCTTAAGCGCGGGCATCGTCTGGAAGAACTGAAGAATGATCGTCGCCGCCACGTTATAGGGCAGATTCGCGACAAACACCGTGGGTTCACCACCGGCGGCCTGCTCAATCTGCTCCGGCGTCACCTTGAGCGCATCGCCCATGATAAAGCGGAAGTTGGCATAGTCGGCGGCGTGGGCATCGAGCACCGGCTCAAGCTCGGGATCGGCCTCAATGGACGTAACGCACGCCGCTTCCTGCAGCAACGCAAGTGTCAACGTTCCACAACCCGGACCCACCTCGAGTACGCGCTCGTCACCTGCAAGCTCGGCAAGCTCGCAGATACGCTCGATCACATGATTGTCGATTAGAAAGTTCTGGCCCAGGCGATGCTTAGTCGCAAGGCCAAACTCCTCCAGCAGCTCCCTAGTGGCCGTGGGGTTTGCCAAAGGCGAAGTTGTCATGGTTGCCTCCTTAGCATGATGGCGGCGTCTTGAAACAAAAGGGCATGGACCGTGGCGGCCATGCCCTTACAGCTAAACAGCAAATTGCCGATATGGCGCTCGCGCGGTCTCTACGCCAGACGCGGGAACAGCGGATCGCCCTTCTCGACGGGCTGACCGCCAGCAAGCAGGCCCCAAGTGCAAATGCCCTTGAGGTCGTCGCTCGCGGCCTCGTCCTCGCAAGACAGGCGACGCAGAGCCTCGGCAGAAGTCTGGGGCATGAGCGGCATCAGCAGGTGGGCGGCGATGCGGATGGCCTCGAGCAGGTTGTAGATCACAAATGCCAGCTCGTCAGCCTTGGCCTCGTCCTTGGCAAGCGCCCAGGGCTCGGAGTCCTCGATGTAGTGGTTAGCGGCATGGATGAGTTCCATGACCTCGTCCTTGGCTCCGCCGTAATCGAGCACGTCCATCTTGGCCATGTAGCGCTCGACCAGGCCGTCGGCGATCTTTGCCAGCGGGTTGTCGAACGCATCGAACGATGCGGGCTTGGCGGGCGCGCAACCGTCAAAATACTTGCCGCTCATGTTGAGCGAACGCGAGATGAGGTTGCCCCAGCTGTTGGCCAGGTCGGCGTTGTAGACCTGCTCCATGCGGTCGAAGCTGATGGCACCGTCGGTGCCGGGGACCACGTCGGTCATAAAGTAGTAGCGATAGCCCTCGACGCCCAGCATGTCGATAACGTCCTGCGGAGCGATGGCGTTGCCGCGGCTCTTGGACATCTTCTCGGCCTTGCCGGTCTCGGCATTGCGCACGGTCAGGAAGCCGTGGGCAAAGACATGCTCGGGCAGGGCCTCGCCGATGGCCATGAGCATGGCGGGCCAAATGACGCAGTGGAAGCGGATGATGTCCTTACCCACGATGTGGAACTGCGCGGGCCAGCGATAGGCCAGCTCGGCACGCGCCTCGTCGGTGTCGACACCGTAACCGACGGCCGTCATATAGTTGAGCAACGCATCGAACCACACGTAGGTCACGTGACCCTCGTCAAACGGGACCTGAATGCCCCAGTCAAAGCTCGTACGGCTCACGGAAAGGTCGTTGAGGCCGCCCTCGACAAAGCTGCGAACCTCGTTCATGCGGAACGCAGGCTCGACAAAGTCGGGATGCTCGTCATAGAGCTTAAGCAGCTTGTCCTGGAAGGCGGAAAGCTTAAAGAAGTAGGACTCCTCCTGCACGCGCTCAAGCGGACGGTGGCAGTCGGGGCACAGGTGCTGGCCGACGCTGCCGTACTCCTCGTCGCCCTTCTGGACCTGCGTATCGGTAAAGTAGGTCTCGTCAGGCACGCAATACCAACCGTCGTAGCTGCCCTTATACAGGTAGCCGGACTCCTTCATGCGCTCCCACAGGTACTGCACGGCATGATGCTGGCGCGGCTCGGTGGTGCGGATGAAGTCGTCGTTGGAGATCTCGAGCTTGCTCCAAAGCTCCTTGAAGTGCGGAGCCTGGCTGTCGGTCCACTCCTGCGGCGTCATGTTGTGCTTGGCTGCGGCCTCGGCGACCTTCTCGCCGTGCTCGTCCATGCCGGTCAGGAACTTGACGTTATAGCCGGCGGAGCGGCGATAGCGAGCCTGAACGTCGGCGATGATGGTGGAATAAGCCGTGCCCAGGTGCGGATCGGCGTTGACGTAGTAGATGGGCGTCGTGATAAAGAACGAAGGCTTGCTTTGATCCATGGGGTTTGTCCTCCAGAAAAACGTTGCATACAGAGGATGATTCTAGCGCAAGGGCTGGATATCCTCCATCTATTGCATATCGAGCACCATGGCATAGACATCGCGCTTGCGGCGCGAATACTTCTGAGACAGGCGCTTGGCCACCGCAGAGGCGGGCTCCCCCTCCTCGAGCGCGGCGCGGATATCCGCGCGCAGGGCCTCATCGGGATCTACTGCCGCTGCGCCAACCGGCACGATACCGGCCTCCTCATCCTCGCTCGGCGGCGCGATGACCAGCGCAATCTCGCCCTTTACCTCGCCGCGAGCACGCAGCTCCTCGGCGAGCTGGGCGGCGGGCCCGCGCAAGACTTCCTCGTGCAGCTTGGTGAGTTCGCGGCAGACGGCAACCTCACGCTGGGGAAAGACCTCTGCCACGGCCTCGAGCGTCGCCACGATGCGATGTGGAGACTCGTAGAAGATGAGCGCGCCGGGCACTACGGCAAGGCGCTGCAAACGGCGCACGCGGTCGCCGTGTTTTCGGCCCAAAAAGCCCTCGAAGAAAAAATGCTCGCAGGGAATGCCGGACGAAACGAGCGCCGTGACGCAAGCAGAGGGCCCGGGAATAACTTCTACGGGCACATCGGCCTCACGCGCCGCCTCGACCAGCGCCTGGCCGGGATCGGACACGCTCGGCATGCCGGCGTCCGAGGCAAAGGCGAGGGTCTCCCCCGCCAGCAGACGGTCGACCAGGCCGGCAGCGCGGCTAGCGATCACATTCTCGTCGCAACGGACAAGCGGCTTGGAAATGCCCAGGTGCATCAGCAGCTTTGACGTCACACGCGTGTCTTCGCAGCAAATGGCATCGGCGGCGGCAAAAGCTTCGCCAACGCGCGGGGACAGGTCGCCTAGGTTGCCGATGGGCGTGCCGACCACATAGAGTTTGCCCGTATGGGCGCTGTTTTGCGTCATATCAACCTATTCAATCATGCCGCGCTCGAGCGTACCGAGCGCCGCGCGGGCATCCCATGCTGCAATGCGCTTCTCGGTCTTCCACGTTTGGAAGAACCAACCGGCAGCCGGCGCAAACGAAGCCAGCTGATTGGCGATAAACACGCGCTCGTAGGCATTGCGGCCCTCGGGCGTAACCGACGAGTTGGCAAAGATCGCCGCGCCCGACCATTCGCCCACCAGCACGGGGAACCCAGTTGAAATCGCTTCTTTAAGCTCGCGCTTGTTACGCGAAATCGCCGTCGTCAGCCCGCGGGGGCTCGTGATGTCGAGCGCGTGCTCGTCGCGGTAATGGTACAGGTGAAGGTCCATGTAGACGTTCTTGTACTTGGCGCCGCGCATAAAATGCTTCCACTCGCTGGGATGCCCCGACGACGAGAAGACGACGATCTTATCCTCGGGCATATACGAACGGACGAGCTCGTAGGCATCGCGATAGAAATTGCGCAGGTAGTGAGCGGGAATGCCATCCGTCATGGTGAAGAGGCTCTTGCGAACGCTCATCTGCGGCGTGTCCAGCAGCTCAATGCCCAGCAGGCTCTCGGCCTCGCCATAGCGATCGGCCAAGCGCTCGAGCACGTCGAGTGCGACATGACGGCCGTTGGTGGACGAATGCCACTCGGCGACAGCCTCCGGCGTGGTGGGCGAATCGTTGGAATCGCCCTGGCCACCGGGCACGGTTGCCAGATCGAGCAGCACGCGGATGTCGTACTTGGCAGCCCACTCAATTGCACGGTCAATGTAGTCGACAACCGAGATGTAGGACGCATCGGACTCCTGCGAACCAAAGGCATACCAGGGCACCGGCAAACGCACGGCATTGAGACCGATCTGCGCCATGCGGCGAAAATCGTCCTCGCTCACAAACGTCTCGTAATGGCGGCGCATGCGCTCGTTATAGGCGGCGGTACCCATGGCCTCCTGTAGCTCGGCCGCGTTGGATGCACCGGTCGCCGCGTACAGCGACGGGGTCACCCAAGGCTCGGGAATAAACCAGCCAGAGAGATTAACGCCGAGTATCCTCTCCATCACTGCCCCCTTCGGATCATGCAGGTCGAACCCACATCGTATTGCATAGGATAAGTATCGTTTTGAGTATACCCGCGTGTGCGGACAGACGACCGAACGGTCTGTAAAGTGATGCGAAAGTGGGAGGAATGTCTGGGAGCAGACGGGATCGGAATGGTGCGACGAGGTGTGTACGCGCGCCGGAGGCAGGCAGCGGAAAGTGTGTCCCGTTCTATCGCTCAATAATGGGGCGCATTTTCCGCAGAACCCTACATAAAAGAAAAGGACCCCTTTGCAGAGGTCCTAGTCAATTCAAGGTGGCGGGGAAGGGAATCGAACCCCTGACACGAGGATTTTCAGTCCTCTGCTCTACCAACTGAGCTACCCAGCCATTTGAGGTGTGCCTTGTTTCAAGGCTTGATTAGTATAACCAAGGACGCGTTCCGGTCAACCGAGAATTTCAAAAAAGTTTTTGAGCACAGCCTCGGTTCTTTAAATCGGCACGTCAGAGGCATCAGCCGGCAGCAAGAAGTTTTTCGCTCAGAGCCGCACGGGCAAACTCACTTGGCGTCATCCCCTCGGCAGCCGCCCGTCGACGAATGGCCTCCTTCATTCCCAGAGGAATCTTGACCGACAGCGTTGCCGTCCCCTCACCTGAGAGTGGGGGCCGTCCATGTACGATCCCACCAACGGTGTGTTCGCCATCCGGAAACTCTCCGCGCTCGTACGACTCGCACCACGCGTCAATCATTTCATCCGTTACAACCTGACCATTAGCGGCCGTATACGTCTTGCCCATCATCGACCCCTTTGCCGAGCCTGTTCAATCTCCTGCCAAAATTTCTTCTGGACTGGAGGCAAGGCATGAATGATAAGCCACCCACGGACAAGCTCGACCGCGACAAGCTCCACGCTTCGTCCGTCTGGGAGCCATCCAATCGCAAGCCATCTCGGCGGCTCGTCCTTCGACTCGCGACGAACGCACTCAGTAACCGCAAGCCAAGCGCTAAGCACCTGCTTTTCCGTCAGGTGCTTTTTAGCGTTGGGATGGATCTCAACATCCATGCATCTTCTCCTCCATCTTACCCAATTTCGTATGACGAAAGTCCGCTGTCGCCAATTCTTAAGCCGGCACGCGTTGGAGAGCAGGGGTCGAAACAATGATTGAAGGGCGCTCTAGTGCGGCCCAGGCGCCGGGGCAGGAGCACATACGCCAGGGACGTACGTTTTCGTAGCGCGCGAGGATATTGCCGTCGCGATCGATGAAGGCGATGTCGATGGGATAGGCCATAAAACACGTATGGACCGAAGAGCAGCGTGGAAATGCCATGACGAGCGGCAGACCGTTGGCGGCAACCGGGCACCGTCCCAGCATGCCGCGCAGGCGCACGGCAAACGACTCCGCCACCGCAAACTCGGCCGGCGTCCAGCCCAGCCTATTGAGTGCCCGCGCGTAGGCGATGTAGGACGAGACCGCGGTCACATGACCACCCCCGGACGCCATGGATCGACCGTCACCGCGCGCTCGTGTGACAACTTTGCCGGTGCCCCCAGCGAAACGCCGGCGATGCTGAGCGAGCTCGGCCACGGCTCATAGCGCATGGTGCAGGTGTAGGTCCTAAACGTGCCGGAAAGCGAAAGCAAACCGCCATCCGATGTCGTCGCACCCTGTTCGCTCGAGACCTCGATCAGCAAGTCATAGCCTTCCATGGCATGTTGGATCTGAGCCTGAACGGTCGCGGAAGCATCGATGGAGCTGCCATCGCCCTCCCCGCTCGGCGCCACGGCATGTGCTAGCACGATATCGGGCACCACGCGATCGAAGCGTGCGACCGCACCGGCAAAGATCATGACGTTGTATACGATGAGTGCCAGCACCAGCAAAACGGGCGTAACCACTGTCATCTCCACCGTCGCCTGGGCGCGCTCCTCGCGCAGACGCATGCGGATACTCATTACGACCCACCGCCCAGAGCGCCAACCAGCGTGGCGACATCGACGGTAAGCGGGATGGAGCCGCCGCCGGGCAGAGGAATCTCCGCAAGCGTGAACACCGTACCGCTGATGGTGCGTTCGACTTGATATTCCAACGCCTCGCAAAGCGCCTTGGGATCGGTCACGCCCAACGGAATACTTCGCAGCTTGTCTTGCGCTTGAGAGAGACCGGCAATGTCAGACCCCGGACTCTTAATGACGTTGGCGGAATCGGTCAGCACCGGCTTTCGCAGGCGCAAGTCGCACGGTTCCAAACCCAGCGCCGCCACGGACGCCGAAACGGTATCGCCGAGCCACGATGCAATGGAGCCCAACGCACCGTTGCCCTCTCCTAGGCCCTTAATCATCTCGTCCACAAGTTCGTCGGCCGAACCTTGGATGTCTCCGTATCCCACAAGCAGCCGTCCCCAAACATCCATGACGCCATCGAGTACGCCGGCAACGCCACCCGAGCGTTCCTTCAATGTCGAGAAAAATCGCGAAAGCACGTTGTTTTGCGCCGTCGCCTCATCGGGCGCCAGCACCGCGGCAGAGATGGCACCGCGACTGCCAAGCTCAACCGCCGTGTTAAACGAAGAGTTAAGTTGATCGGGGCTGGTAATATCACCCGAAACTGCAAAGGCGACTACGCCGTTGCGGCCAGGTGGGGCGATACGCGGACGCTCACCGGAAAGTTCTTTGATGGCGGTATCGAACGCATTGCCCGCACGGTCGGCTTCGTCCTCGGTCTGACGCTCGAGCTCGAGCTCCTTGTTGCGACAGTCGACGTAGTCCTCCAGGGCGTCTTTAAACTTGTCAAAGTGATACTCAAAGCCGTTTTCGATAGAGGTTGAAGGCGCCGCAACAGCACCAAGCGACAAAACGCCAAAATGGCATTTGCTGCATTTATCCTGTCCATCGTAATCGGCAACCGAAGCAAATCCGCTCGGCGTCCCTTTCTTATAGTTAGGGCAGGTCGTCCCATAATGCAGATACGCCTTGTCATCGTTCACGCTCGTCGGCCACACCGCATCGGTATAGAGCTCCGTCGCCCGAACCTCATCAGAGTTGCGCGGCAGCAGCGGAATATAGGAGGAAACCCTGTCTCCGTTCTCGGTTATATGTGCCCGATCGACCTCCGCGCTCGCATAGGTATAAAACGCCTTACGCGCCGCAGACTCTGCCTTCATCTCGACACTCGAGCCGTGGGGCTTCTCATTTGTCAGACGCCAGTGGTAGTAGTCCTTCGCGCGATCAAGGGCAACTTGGGGCTCCCACGTAACGCTCGATGAGTAATGCGGATTTTGAACACCGGGGAGATCCGTTAGGCTTTTCGCACGCTCCCACATGCAAGAACAGCTGCCGACCGAGCCCTTGTCAGACCCACCACAATCCGCCAGCCAAGCACGCTCTTTAGCCTTCGCCGTGTCCTCAGAAGCCTTCCGCAGCTCCTCGGCCGCACACTCTAAATCATCTGATGTGTCTTTAATGGTATCGGTCGAGATCTCTGATCCTTTGAGCGCAGCGAAGTCAGACTCGGATGTCCTGGGCACGGCAAGCGCCGTACCGGTATAGGTCACACTATCGGTATCCTGCGCCGACACCGCCTGCGTGGCACGCGCGGCGATCAGATACGGCAGAGCCGTCTCGATTTTCTGTAAGCCTTCCGATGCGCTTTTGGCAAACTTGTTGCGCGTTTTAATGATCTCAATCCCAGTGTCGACCATATTGCCGGCAACCGGCTCGGCACCCGGGATGAGGATGGCGACCAGGCCCGTCCCGATCGTGGCAAACCCCGCCAGCCCCAGACTCAAGATGCTCGCATCAACCACCGTGGCAGCCGTGTGATAGGACGACACTACGTTGGCACCCGCCAGCGCGCCGCTATCAGCCGCCACCTGGGTATCCCCGGCACGCGACATGCTCCATATCGCCGCGGTCGACGAAAACAACAATGTGAGCACCACTAGGATGACCACGGCAGAAGAAAGCGTGGTATAGGCGCCGTCTTCGATAAACAGATCGACACCGGCTCGACCCATAAAGCCGCCTCGCTTGCGATGGCAGCTCGGACGGTGCGTCAAAACGCGTCTAGACCAGAAACACTTAATCCCATGCAGCAATCCACGAATCATAATCTCCCTCCAGCCATTCGGGACGCGATTGATACGAGACATCGACCTTGAGCTCAACGTAGCCGCCCTCGGCGGTACCACCCATAGCCTGCGCAAACGCACCGATCACAGGCAACGGCTTGACCTCGCCGGAAACGGACACGGACGAGACGCCACCCGCACCGGCCCGGCCAAGCTCGATATCCCACGACAACGGCCCGCCGGCATGAAAGATCGAAACGTTGGGCACTGCGGCAAGTCGGCGGCGGGTGAACTCCTTAAGATCGTCGTCCTCCGCCGTCGTCGTGGTCATGAGCCGCGCGGTCTCGGCGGCGGCAGACTCCATGACCGCGCGCGTATAGAGCAGGCACACCGGTTGCAGCGCGAGAAGGATGAGTGTCAGAAACGTCGGCAGCAAAAAAGCGGCCTCGACCGTAGACTGCGCCCGGTCCTCGCGCGCGGCATCAATACAACGCGATGTCCTTAGCGGCCGCAGCGGCGTCGATAACCGACGTCGAGGCAACGCTATGGGATGCCGCCCGCTCAACCAGCGCCGCCAAGCGCCCATCGGTGCCGGCACGCCAAAGTCCCGCGATCGCCAGCACGATCGATAACAGCGCCACCGTGACGATGGCGTATTCGACCGTCGCCTGGGCAGATTCCTCACGCAGGACATCATGCATTTCACGATCCCTCCTTTGAGTCCGTTGCCTGCGGGCTCAGGCGCACGGCGCGCAGACGACACGAAGCATCGCCAGCATCCGCGGCAATTGTCACCATATCGACCCAGCCGCGTCCGTCGCGCACGATGGCGCCCCACACGTTTCCCTTGATGTCGAGATAGCCGCTCAGAGCAAGTTGCGCCGTGGGTACCTCGCGATAGGCACGCAGCATATCCGCCGCCGCTTCGGTCATCGGTCGGTCCTCGGACCATGCAAGCCGGACCGCAATCGCGTTGCCCTCAGGCGAATCCGTCGCAGTGCCAGACCGCTTGTCGAGCGTCCGCAGAAAGGTTTGCGCCGTGACAGCGACATCCGAATCGTCCGCATCTCGCATCTCATCTTTTTGAGACGCCACCGCCGAATCTGAGCCCAAATCGGAGGCGGTCCCAGGACGCTGCTGCCGCGCGGCGTTAAGCCCCCAAAGCACCGCCGCTATCGCCACGGTCAGGCAAGCAAACACCAGCAGCACCCCGATGGGGCGCTCGCCCTCTACAGGCTGTTGATGCCCTCGCTGATAGCGTTCCATAGATCTTGGACCTTGCCCTTAAATGCGACGATGGCGATAATCGCGATCACCACGAGCACGCCGACCAAGATGGCATACTCGGTGGTACCCTGTGCACTCTCCTCCTGCAATAGTTCCTTGGCGCGCTGACGAACATGTGCCGCCCGGCAAAACGCCCAGCCCTGGACCTTGCCAGCAGCGTCAGTCATCGTGTTCATGTATTCCTCCCTACATCATCCCGCCTGCTCCCAGCAGCGGGCCCAATATGGACAGAAGCAGCGCCGGCAAGATGAGCGTGCCGGTGGGAATCAGCAGCTTGACGGGCGCACGCTCGATCTCGCGCTCGACCGCGGCGCGATGAGCCGCACGGATCTCGCGACTTTGAGCGGCCAGCGTCTCGGCAAGTGGGGCACCCAGGGCGAGCGCCTGCCCCACCGTGATGGCAAAGGTCTCGAGCGCTCGCACGTCCAGGTCGCGCGCGGCGGCCAACAACTCGTCCTCACGCGTGCCCACGCCCACCTGCCACGCCATGCAGGCGCGCTCAAGGCGAAGAGCCAGCACTGACCGGCGGTTGGCGCAGAAAATCTCAAGCGCCGCATCAAACGAAAGACCGGCCGAAAGACCCAAGCGCACAACATCGATCATCTCGGACACTTCGCCGAGCGACACTCGCGCCGGGCCGCCCGCTCCAACCGCGCCCTTCACTCGCGCGGTCAGAGCATCGACCACCGAGCGACCCGCGGCAGCGACCAGCACCGCCTCGCGCTTGCAGGCCCCTGCGATCTTGCGTGCATCCGCCCGATCCAAACCCGTCGCGACAAATACACTCAGGGCGCACAGGCAAGCCGCAACTGCAACCGGGGCGCTCATAGCTCCACCCGCATAATGCGCCGGATAACCACCAGGGCAACGGCGTTGAGGGCAAGACCCAGCACCACAGCGCCCGCGCCGGCAGGCGTCGCAAGACCGCGACGAAAATCTGCCGAAAGCAGCGCCAACACCGCGCACATGCCCGCCGGCATCGCCGCGACCATATGCGCAGACATGCGAGCCTGCGACGTCTTAACATCCAGGCGGCGCTTGAGCTCAATGCGCTCCCCCACCATGCTCGACGCCTCGGACAGTAAGTCGGCAAGCGGAGCGCCGGTGCGCTGAGACACCTTAAGCGCCAAGGTCACAAGCGAAAGACCGGGGGCGTCGATACGCACGAGCAAGTCATCGAGCGCGTCGGTCGCCGAGATGCCGCAATCGATCGCCGCCGCCACCCGCAAAAACTCGGTATGCACTGGCTCTTGCGCATGAGCGCCCACAAAGCGCATGCCCTGGGCCAGCGAATGTCCCGAGGCAAGCGACATGGAAAGTGCGGTAAACGCCTCGGGCATTGCCTCTTCTGCATCGTGTTGCTCGCGCCGGCTCTCAAAGCCATCCCGAGCGGCACCAACGGCAAACGGAGCAACAAGTCCCAAGGCAAATCCGAGGGGCGATAACGACACCATCGTTAGTAAAACGCAGCAGACACCGCTCGATAGCAGCAGAAACGCCAAACGTCCCGAAGCATCTTCGATCACGAGGCCAAGGCGATGCGCCGGAGCCAGCGATGCCCATGAACGGGCGATCTTTTTCAGCAGATCGTTTTCCACCAGCTCACGCGGCAGCTTCTCTGCCACCGTCTCGAGCGCCTGACGTGCCAGCTCCGCCGGCGGTACCTGCGGCACACGAGGTTCCGCCCCGCACGCCGTCGCGACAGAAAGCCCTGCCAAGCCCCCTACGACGAGGGGCACAGTGATCTCCATTCGTCCACCTCCTCTTGTGTGAGCGTCCCCGACCGCAGGCCTTCTGCGATAAACGGCGGCTCGCGGTCAAGCGTCCAGGTGCGCTCGGCGGCATCGAACGTCACATAGCGCTCGAGCTCTACGCCGCCCGATGCGGCGCGTCGCACCCCCGAATACGAGGAGACGAAGCGCCTGCCATCGGCGTGGCGCTCGGACATCACGATACCGTCGAGTGCCATGGCAATCTGCTCCTCGATGAGCTCGCTCGGCAGATCGATGCCATAACGTGCAAGCAACGTCAGACGCACCACGGTCTCCTGTTCTGAACCCGCATGAAGCGTGGTGAGCGACCCGTCGTGGCCCGTGTTCATGGCCTGCAACATGTCGCAGCACTCGGCACCGCGCACCTCGCCCACCACGATGCGGTCGGGGCGCATGCGTAGGGCATTAGTTACCAAGTCGCGGATCGTCACCGCGCCCTCGCCCTCAATTGAAGCCTCGCGCGCCTCTAGGCGCACCACGTGCGGATGATGCGCAAACTTGAGCTCGGCAGAATCCTCGATCGTCACGATGCGCTCGCCGGTGGAAATCTCACATGACAACGCGTTGAGCAGGGTGGTCTTACCAGATCCCGTGCCTCCCGCAACCGCCAGGTCCTGTCGCAGCGACACCGCACACGACAGCAGCTGCGCATACCAAAGCGGCAGCGATCCCAACCCCACGAGCTCGTCCAGCGAGCAGATACGGTCCGAGAACTTTCGGATGGTGAGAATCGGTCCGTCAATCGCCACAGGCGGAATCACCGCGTTGACGCGATAGCCCGTTTTGAGGCGGGCGTTGACGATGGGGCTGCGCTCGTCGATACGGCGGCCAAGTGGCGAGATAATGCGGTCGATAAGCACACGGATCTGCTCATCATCCTCAAACGCATGCTCGATGGGGTACAAGACGCCGCCGCGTTCAAAGAAAGCCGAGCGGCAGCCGTTGATCATGATCTCGGTAACGGTGTCGTCCTCGATGAGCGGCTGCAACGGCCCCAAGCCCACCACGTCATCCAAAATCTCGTCGATGATGGTCTCGCGCTCGGGCGTCGCGAGATCGGTCGGCTCCTCAACATTGAGCGCCGCCTCCACCGCAGGACGCAATTCCGAGCGGGCAAGTGCCGGGTCGATATAGGCGCTGATACGCGCCACTTCGTCGTAACCCATGCGGTCCATCACGGCGCGCTTGGTGCGTCGTTTCACGGCGCGGCGACGCCCCGCATCTACAGGCGCTGCCGCCGCCGCAGCGCCGGCAGCCTTAATCCTCGTTTGCAGGCTCATCGCTGATCACCCTCGCGCGACCAGGGAAGGCGGATACGCGGGCGTTCGGTGCGCGTTGCACGGTCGGCGACCATATCGCTCCAAGGGCCGACGGCGCACCCCAGTTCCACGAGCATCTCGCGCGTGGCCTCGCGCACGCTAGTCGCAAAAGCGCTGGTCTGCCCCACTGCCTCGTCAGCGCGCCCAAACGCCATGAGCGCGGCGAGATCCTGCCCGCCATCGGCGATACGAATCTTGGAGCTCAACGCACAGGCAATCTCAAAGCGCATGGCGACGTCCTCGTCTGCTCCGCGCGCACCGAACCGGTTGAACACGGCGCTCATGCGCGTGCGCGGCACACCTACTCGACCTGCCAGTTCAATGACGCGCGATGCCGATGCCGCGGACGACACCGCCGCATCGCCAACGACCAGGCAACGGTCGCTCGCCGCCACCGCAGCCGCCACGGCGTCGCCCCAAAAGACCGAGGTATCGATAAAGACCACGTCGGATTCGCGACGCAGAACATCAAGCAGTAGCTCCACCGGACGTGCCATGAGCTCGGCTTGCTCGGGCGCCGCGACGGGACCCCAGAGCGTAACGCCCGGTGCCACGCGCATCGAAACGGCTACGATATCCGGCTCGGTGAGCGTGCCCGCCGCCGACGGCTCGATAAGTGCCGCCATATCGCGCGGAGCATCGACGCCTAACAAGTCGTAAAGGTTTCCAAACATCAGGTCCAGGTCGAGCACGGCGGCACGCAAGCCCAACAGCGACGATGTGTGTGCCATGGTGGCAACGATCGTCGACTTGCCGCAACCGCCCGAACCCGAAATGGCGCAGATGACCGGAGCTCGATGCGGCGAAGCGGCAGCGTCTGCCGGCGGCATCGGAGGCGGCGGGGCGGGCGTCGGTGACAGCGTCCCCGTCTCCCCCGCCGCAACCACATGCTGCGTCCAAGCCGGCATGGCAGCTTGTTCGGTCTGCGAGGCAGGCTCGTTCTGTGCAATCAGCTCATGCTGCATCAGCGACAACTCGCCGCACCCGGCAAAGCCCTCAACTTCATCGAGTTCATCCGCCAGATTCACGCCGTGCACGTATCCCATATCTACAGCCGGGGAATCGCCAGCATGCTGCGCCGGCCCTCCAGCGTCATCGTATACAAGGGGGTTCCGGGGGCGCCGACCATGCTCGGCTTCCGCTTTTCCATAATCATCAACACGCGGGCCTCTTGTAGCGCGAGGCGCCCCGGGTTCCCTATCAACAAAAGCATCGGGCTCAATCGTCATGCGCCGATCGGAATCAACCGCTCCCTCGCCCGCGCGCCCGTTGCCGCATATACTGTGTGCAGCGATGACCTCGGTCGCCCCCGCGCGAAACAGCCCCTCGATATCCGACGGATCGAGCGCTTCTATCAACACGACCACGCGACTCACGCGGCCTTCGACCGTCAGGCGCGCAACAGTCTTGCGCACATCTTCGGTATCAAACAGAGACGCCGCGATGATGGCAGCCCCGCGGCGTGACGGAAACGCCCGCGCCATGGAAACCAGCCCGTCCAGGTCACCCACGCGAAGCACCTGTGCACCCACATCACGGCCCTCGACTTCCCGCTGCAACAGTCCGTAATCGCCGCACGCGCAGCACGCAAGCCAGATCGCCTTCATCACTCGTCGCCTCCGCTCTTTTTGCCGCGCGCCGTGGCGGGAATCGTCAAGCTGACCGTTCCCTTGCCCGAGGCTCCCAGCAGTTCCTTGACGTCTTCGGGGTCAGCCGCCAGCGTCACCCATTCGATCTTGCCCTCGCGCGTGGCACCGGAATCCTCACTGGTATCGATCACGTACGCGCCGCACAGCCGATCGGTTACGCCGTCTTTTTGCACATACACATCCACGTAGCTGCCCACGCCTGTAGCACCGCCGACCGAGTGCTCGGCATCGACCGCCACCGAAACGGCAACCTTGCCCTTAGGCACCTCGAGCTTGTGGCTCTCGGCCTTGGTGTAGACATTGCAGATCACGGCGTTTTTGGGAATACGCGAAGTCGTCACGTCGCCGCGCACCTGGCGCAGCTCGGTCGCCGCGTCACGTGGCAGCAGACTCGTCAGCCATTCCTGGGTTATGACATTGGTCTCATCGAGGGTCTCGCCCACATCGATATCACGCGCCGCGACGCATACCTCGACGCGATCGCCACCGTACTTGGCCAAGGTCTCAGCCTGGACCTGTTCGGCTTGCGAGCGGATCGACGAGCCGTAAACCATGCAGAGCAGAGCAGCGAGCACGCCCGCGACCAGACTGATGGCGATGCGCTTGCTCTTGTTCACGGCCGCTCCTCTCATGGCAGTGCCGGGCGAATGCCCGTACCACCATTGTCTGGGTGGTCAGAGTGCAAAGCGGCGCAATCGCGATCTTGGTTTTCGATGTCAAACCAATCGCTGACCAAAAGCTGACCAGCCCGTCAAGCTCGTGGCAAGGTTTTGGTCAGCACGTCAGCAAACTGCATGTTTCGAGGCTTTTCCGCAGCAAAAAAGCCGTCTCCCGAACAGTTGGGAGACGGCTGTCATAGGAAAAATCAATTACAGATGGACATCGGGATCGAGCATTTGAGCACTCACGCGCATGGATGACGCCAGGTTTTGGAACGTTTCCAAACGCAGACTGTCGATCTGCCCGGCATCCTCGGCCTCGCGAACGGCGCAACCCGGCTCATGGGTATGCGTGCAATCGCCAAATCGGCACGCGCGCGATGCCTCGACAATCTCGGGGAAGGCGCGCGCCAGACCCCGCTCGTGACCCACGAGCGGTAGGCTGCGCAGGCCAGGGGCATCGGCGATCACGCCGGCGTCGCCCGGCAGCGCCACCATCACGCGCGCGACGGTAGTGTGACGGCCCTGGTCGTCGCGCTCACGCACACCGCCGGTCGCCAACGTATCGTGGCCCAGCAGTGCATTGAGCAGCGTCGATTTGCCGGCACCCGACTCGCCCAGGATCATGGCGCAGCTCCCGGCGGGCACGCAGGCACGGACCTCGTCCAGGCCGCGGCCCTCGGCAGAGGACGTCACAATCACGCGCACGTTCGGACCCACCAGGCGGCGCACGCGGTCCAGATCGCGCTCGAGCTCCTCGGCATCGCAGCGGTCAGCTTTGGTAAGCACCACCACCGGCTCGGCATCGCAGTCGAGCGCCAACACCAGCGAGCGCGCCACGCGGTCGAGCAGCACCTCACCGGCACCAAGCGCCTGCACGATTAGCACGCTATCCACGTTGGAGCAGAGCACCTGGCGCTCTCCACGGGCACGGCCGCGCCAACGCTCAAAGCTCGTACGGCGCGGCAGCACGCACTCAATCACGCCCATATCGTGCCCGGGAGCGCGGCGCACCGCCACGCGGTCGCCCACGGCAGGCAGCAGGACCTCGTCCTCGCCGCGCGACTTGGCAAACCCCACGGCATGCTCGGCGCGGAAGGTGTCGTCGGCAGTCGCCACCAGCGGAAACCCGCGATCCAAGCGCACCACGGCACCCAGCCGCATCTGCTCGGGTTCCTCGGCATGTGCGCAGAAATCATCAAAGGCAGTCTGCTGAGCTTCATCGACCGGCAGGTCGTCAAACGCCGGAACGTCCTGCAGCGCGTCGAGTCCCGGCACGCTTGCCAGCAGCTCCTCAGCAGATGCGGGAGCCTCGGTCGCGAGCTTCCGACGACGATCACGCTTAGCCCGCGCCCCCGTCGTCTTTTTCTTCGCTTTAGCCTTAGCCTTAGCCACAAACGCCTCCCAGCAGCCAAAATCACAACTGAGCAGGTATTTTACCCACAAAAAAAGAGCCGGTCGAGCAAACGCTCGACCGGCTCACACACTTTCCCTCAGCCCTTTATCATCCGCTCGGGAGAAAAGCCAGCAAGGATACCGCAGGGCCCGCCCCGGAAGCCCTTTCTCCCGAACGATCCCGCAGCGCGAAGCGCGAGGACCAGTGAGGGAGAAAGGGCGTGGGGCGGGCCCGGACAGGTACGTTACTCTTTCTCCACAGCGCGCATGATCGCCTTGTAGATCTCCATCAGCGGGATGATCAGGAAGGCCAGGCCCAGCGCGGCAAGAACGCCCTTGAGCTCAAGCGTCACAGGGCCAAAGAACATCTCGGCAAGCGTCGGCTGCACGGTCACGATCACCGTCAGCACCAGTGCCAGCGCGGCGGAAGCCCACAGCCACTTGTTCTGCTTCTTCATGGTGAACAGCGACGCACGACGGCTGCGCATATTGAAGCAGTGGAAAATCTCGACCATGTTGAGCGTGATGAACGCCATCATCACGCCTTCCTCGTCGGCATTGCCGGCGATCATATCGGCGATGTGGATGTAGCCCATGTCAAAGTACACGCCCACAAAGAAGCTCGCCAGCACCAGCACGGTGATGATCAGGCCCTGGACCACGCAGTCCAGACCCATATGTCCGGCAAAGACGCCGTCCTTGGCGTTGCGCGGCTTGCGCTTCATGATGTCGCCCTCGGCGTCCTCCATGCCCAGCGCGAGCGCGGGGAAACAGTCGGTGACCAGGTTCACCCACAGCAGCTGCACCGGCTGGAAGATGGTAAAGCCGATGAGCGTGGCGATAAACACCGAGAAGACCTCGGCAAGGTTTGCCGAAAGCAGGAACTGGATGACCTTGCGGATGTTGTCGTAGATGCGACGGCCTTCTTCGCAGGCACCGATGATGGTGGCGAAGTTGTCATCGGCAAGCACCATGTCGGCGACGTTCTTGGTGACGTCGGTACCGGTGATGCCCATGCCAACGCCGATGTCGGCGCGCTTGATGGACGGGGCGTCGTTGACGCCATCGCCCGTCATGGCCACGATCTGGTCGCGCGACTTCCAAGCCTCGACGATGCGGGTCTTGTGCTCGGGCTGAACGCGGGCGTACACGCCGTAGTCCTCGATGTGCGCGTCGAGCTCCTCGTCGCTCATGCGATCGAGGTCGGCACCGGTGATGGCATGGCTACGATCGGTGACGATTCCCAGCTGCTTGGCAATGGCCACGGCAGTGTCGATGTGGTCGCCCGTGATCATGACGGTGCGGATACCGGCGTCGTGCGCCTCGCGGATGGCGTCGGCGACCTCGGGGCGGACCGGGTCAATCATGCCGGACAGGCCGCAGAAGACCAAGTCGTGCTCGAGCGCGGCGGGGCTGCAGTCGGCCGGGACCTCGGTGTAGGTGCGGCTTGCCAGCGCCAGCACGCGCAGGGCCTCGTCGGCCATGGCCTTGTTGGCGGCCACGAGCTCGGCACGACGCTCCTCGGTCAGGGGAACGACCTTGTCGCCGTCGTAGATATGGGTGCACAGGCCGATCACCACGTCGGGCGCACCCTTGGTGTACTGCTCGTACTCGCCGTCCAGGGTCTCGACGACCACGGACATCATCTTGCGGCCCGAGTCGAACGGGGCCTCGCCCACACGCGGGTGCTCGGCGGTCAGGCCGGTGAGCCCCGCCTTGCCGGCGTCGTTGACGAGCGCGCACTCAGTCGGCTCACCCACGGCCTCGCCCAGCTCCTCATCCCACTGGGCGTCGGAGCACAGAGCCATGCCGGCTAGGAACTTCTCCTCAGGAGCGGCGAGCTCGTGCTTGACGACGGTCATCTTGTTCTGGGTGAGGGTACCGGTCTTGTCGGAGCAGATGGTCTGTGTGCAGCCAAGGGTCTCGACGGCAGAGAGCTTGCGGATGATTGCCTGGCGCTTGGCCATCTTGGTCACGCCAAGCGACAGCACGATGGTCACGACGGCGACCAGGCCCTCGGGGATGGCAGCGACGGCGAGCGAGACGGCAACCATAAAGGTATCGAGCAAGGCTGTCGGGTCGGTGAGGACGTTGCCCACACCGTGACGGATGATGTCGACGCCAAAGATGACGACGCAGATGACGATAACCATAATGGTGAGGATGCGGCTGAGCTCGGCGAGCTTCACCTGCAGCGGCGTGAGCTCTTCCTTGGCCTCGGCCAGGGCGCCGGCGATCTTACCCATCTCGGTGTTCATGCCGGTGCCGACCACGACGGCGCGGCCGCGGCCGTATACCACGGTGGAACCCATGTAGCACATGTTCTTGCGGTCGCCGAGCGGCACGTCGTCGGTGCCGGCGGCGAGCTCGATCACGTTGGCGTGCTTCTCGACGGGCACGGACTCGCCGGTAAGGGCGGCCTCCTCGATCTTCATCGTGGCGCTCTCGAGCACGCGGCAGTCGGCCGGGACGGAGTCACCCGCCTCGAGCATGATCACATCGCCAGGCACGAGCTCGGCGCTCGGCAGATGCACGAGCTTGCCGTCGCGCAGAACCTTGGACTGCGCGGCGCTCATCTCCTGCAGTGCCTCGAGAGCTTCCTCGCTCTTGGCCTCCTGAACCACGCCCAGCACCGAGTTGACGATAACGACGAACATGATGATGGCGACATCGGCAAAGTCCGCCTCACCCTTGACCATGCCCGTGAGCGCGCTGATGACGGCGGCAACGATCAGCATGATGACCATGGGGTCGGCCATCTGCTCAAAGAAGCGCTTCCACAGCGGTGTCTTCTCGGCTTCCTCAAGCTTGTTAGGGCCTGTCTTGGCGAGGCGCGACGACGCCTCGTCGTTGCTCAGGCCGAGGTTCTCATCGACGCCCTGGTCGCTGAGTACCTCCGCCGCGGCGGACAGGTATTCCTTTTGCATATAGAGTCCCCTCCTGGGATTCGGGCCACTCAGCAGATTGATGCCCGATCATAATTCCCAGGAGAAGGGCAAGGGCTCATCAAGGCTGCCGTGCTGAGCGGCAGTTGATAGTGGAGCTATGGTACCCCAAAGCGGCGCGTCTAGCCAAAACATTCCAATTGGAAACACGGCTCGGGTGCAACGATGCAGACCATATGATGCCCAACATTGATAAAACGTTTTTTCTTCGGTGCGTCGCCAAACTAAAATATCGCCCAGATAGCAGCGGTTAGAACGGTTGGTAAAGTTTTTGCATATACCGTTTTTCCGCAAAAAATGAACTTCTAATTCGGCATACGGTCGATTTTTGAGGGTATTCGGTCGTCATTTCGTTATAATCATCTCAGTTTTATTTCTTATGGTTTATCTATCAGCGCAAGACGATGTCAGATGGAGGTCTGAATGTACAAGCGCACCAAGATTGTATGCACCATGGGTCCCGCCTGCGATAGCGACGAGACCATCCGCGAGATGATCAAGGCGGGCATGAACGTCGCCCGTTTTAACTTCTCGCACGGATCCTACGACGAGCACCACGGTCGCATCGAGCGCGTCCGTCGTATTTCCAAGGAGCTCGGCCTGCCCGTCGGCATCCTGCTCGACACCAAGGGCCCCGAGGTCCGCACCGGCCTTCTGGTCGATGGCAAGAAGGTTGCCGTCAAGACCGGCGATAAGATCGTCGTCACCGCTCAGCCCACGTCCGAGGATTTCCACGGCACCTCTGAGCACATCTCCCTCGACTACCTGGCTCTGCCCTCCGAGGTCGAGAAGGGCTCCCTCATCCTGATCGATGACGGCCTGGTCGCCCTCGAGGTCGAGTCCGTCGACGGCCAGGACATGACCTGCGTCGTCAAGAACGACGGCCTGATCGGCGAGCGCAAGGGCGTCAACATGCCCAACGTCAATATCTCGCTGCCCGCCATCACCGAGCGCGATCGTCAGGACATCCTCTTTGGCCTGACCGAGAACATCGACTACATTGCCGCTTCCTTCATCCGTGACGGCGAGTCCGTCCGCGGCATCCGCGAGCTTTGCCGCGAGAACGGTGGCGAGCACGTGACGATCTTCCCGAAGATCGAGTGCGCCCTGGGCGTCGAGAACTTCGACGAGATCCTCGAGGCTTCCGACGGCATCATGGTCGCCCGTGGCGACCTGGGCATCGAGATCAAGCCCGAGCTCGTTCCGCACATCCAGAAGGAGATCATCGCCAAGTGCAACGCGGCCTACAAGCCCGTTATCACCGCTACGCAGATGCTCGACTCCATGCAGCAGAACCCGCGCCCGACGCGCGCCGAGGTTGCCGACGTTGCTAACGCCATCTACGACGGCACCGACGCCGTTATGCTGTCCGGCGAGTCCGCTGCCGGTAAGTACCCGGTCGAGGCCGTCAAGATGCAGGCCAGCATTGCTCTCGAGACCGAGAAGTACCTCCCGGCTCACGCTCCGCTCGAGGTTCCGGCTGACGCTCACGGCACCCGCGTCGTCAACAACGTTGTGGGTATGTCCGCTGTGAACATGGCCACCACCGTTGGCGCCAAGTGCATCACCGTGCCGACGACCACCGGCCGTACCGCTCGCCTGATCTCTCACTTCCGTCCCAACATGCCGATCTGCGCATTCTCCCGCCACGAGTGGGCCGTCCAGCAGATGATCATGTACTGGGGCGTCATCCCGCACCAGGCCGAGATCACCCAGGGCACCGTCAACGGCACGATCGTCAAGGCGATCGAAACCGCCAAGGAGCTCGGCTATGTCGAGACGGGCGATCTGACTGTCGCTACTGCCGGCGACCCCCGTATGAGCGTCCAGCTCGAGGACAAGGTCTCCTCGACCAACGTCGCTTACGTCGCTCAGGTGCGCTAAATCGCACTTGCAAGCACACTTGCATCGCAAAGGGCCCGGAAGGCGAAGCCTTCCGGGCCCTTTTTCTGTGCCATTGCCGGCACACGGCAAAACGCGCACGCATTTCTTTACCAAAAGCGCGAAATCCGCCCTTCGAGGCCCAAAGAATAAAGACCCAAGCGCAAAAAATGTTCGCCCGGTGGCAAACCCACACCTTAACCGACGCTGCTAAATCGTTTTAGCAAGAGCCGGATTGACCTGCTTTTCGGAAGTATGCGGCAAATTCTGATACCTCCGAGCACACCCCGTTTTTTCGCAGCAAAATGCCTGATAAACTAGCCTCAAAAGCCAGGTCTACTCACAGGGTTTAGATTTTGCCGCATACTTCCGAATTGACACTGGCATCGCACGGTCCAAAAGCATATTTCGACCAGGAGGACGTCATGGACCTGACGCTATGCGGTCAATCCGCTTTTTACTATCACCGTATCCCGCCGCAGGTATTAGGCCTTTACCCTGCCATTAGCCTTGGCAATATGGATCGCAGATGTTGCGGCCTCGGAAGTCATGCAGTTGTAAAAGACCTGCTTCACGCACCGCTTCACAGGCTTGTATTCACTCGGGCACAATCCGGGTCGCGAAGCCTGTTTAAATCGCACCTCCTGACCCAAGAGCCGCCTCCCGGGTCGTTTAGGCAAACTGAGCATGGGTTTGATGTCACATCGCCCGAGTTCACACTGCTCAACCTTGCTACGCAGGTCTCACGCAGCCAGCTGCTTATGGCTTGTTATGAGATGTGCAGCTCCTTCGCGGTGTTCACGCCTTGCAAACGTACGCAACAGCAACTTGATGAAGCTATTTCGCTTAAGCTCATTCCACCCAACTGCGGCTGGGAGCGGGTTATCGACGTCAACGGCAAGGATACCAACCTGTGGAAGCGCACGCCGCTTCTTTCCGCAGCGGATATCGCCGCGTTCGCCAAGCAGGCCGCAGGCCTGCGCGGTGTTAAGCAGCTCCGCTGGGCCGCCGAACGCATGACAGGACAGACCGCCTCGCCCTTCGAAGTACAGACCTCCATGCTTATCTCGCTCCCCCGCGACGAGGGCGGCATGGGCATCAACATCGCAAACAACGTGCGCATCCCACTCAGCGACGCCGCGCGCTCGCTGTATGACAAAACCTGCTGCTACGCCGATATCCTCATCGAAAGCGCCACCGACAGCATGGGTGTCATCCTTGAATGCCAAGGCCGCTCCGCCCACGGCAGCGAAGCCGCGAGCCTCTCCGATGCCGAGCGCGCCACCGCGCTCACAAGCATGGGCTACGACGTCATCCAAATTACCTTTGGCCAGATTAAGGATAAGAAGAGCTTCGACCACATAGCCGAGCTCATCCATAAAAAGGCTGGACTTTCCTACACCCCAAAGACCAAACAGGAGCGCATTGCCGAAGATACCTTACGGCAAGAGCTACTTGTCGATTGGGTTGAGCTATTCACTGCCGGGCCGGCCAGCTAGCAGCTAGCAATCAGGGGCAGCGCGGGCGTGCCGGGAGCGGCCACGCGCTCGGCAAAACCCGTCTCGGTTAGCTCGATGACCTCGGTAAACGTTGCGTCGAAGAATTCCTCGGTCAGCAGGCGGTATGGCGGATGGTCGGGCTCGCCGGGGTTTTCGCGCACGATCTCGTGCATAACGCCGATGGTCTTGAGCACATACTCCTTATGGATGGGATACTGCCCAAAACGCGTCGCCGCAGTATACAGGCGATCGGT
>URJD01000002.1 GCA_900548075.1 uncultured Collinsella sp. | reverse complement strand
GGCAAGACTCAGACTTGGGTCGATAACGCGCAGTATGTGGTGACGTCCGGCTCGAACGCACTTGACCTTACGAAGGTCGCGCTCGAGGCGAATGGCATCGACGCCGTTGCTGCGGGCTCCTTCATTCTGAGCCTTAAGTACAACGGCGTTGAGCTGGGTACGCCGTTCGATTATTCGACCTGTTGGCAGCTGTTCATCAACGGCAAGTCGAGTGACTATACGGCGGACAATGTCACCATCCATGCCGGCGATACCGTCACGTGGTTCTACGGTGGCTGGGGCGACCAGTTGCCGTCCGACTCTGTCCATGCTTCCGTTCAGGTCCTCGGTAAGGACAAGGACGGCAAGCAGCAGGTTTGGGCTTCGACGGGTCAGATGAGCCTCAAGGCAGGCTCTACTGCCAAGGATTTGCTGGAGCAGACTGGTCTTACCCTCCATGCTACAGAAGAGTCTTGGGGTTGGTACCTCAGCGGCATTGACTCGCCACTTGACGGTAAGACCTATAAGTATGATCCTGCGACCCGCAGTTATTGGCAATTCTATGTAAATCGCAAGTCCGCTACGGTCGGTGCCGGCAACTACGAACTCCAAGACGGTGACGCCGTCACCTTTATGTATGCTGGCGACAGCGATGCCCTTCCTGGCCAGGTTCTTGGGTCTGTCGATGTTATCGGTCCCGATGTCAACGGCAACAATACTCGCTGGGGCTCGGCAAGCAATGTTTCCCTGCCCGAGGGCTCTACGGCTCAGAACCTTATTGAGACGGTCCTGAAGGCCAAGGGCGTTACGTACAACGGCTCCCAGAGTGGTGAGTACTGGTTCCTCAATTCCATCAACTCGCCGTTCGATCACAAGCCGTATGCCTGGGATGCTGCGACCAATAAATATTGGCACCTGTATATCAACGGAGAGCCCTCCTTACTCTGCGCCAATCAGATTACGCTCAAGAGCGGCGATAAGGTTACGCTTGCCTATACCACCGACGATTCGGCCATGCCCGATCCCGACAAGATTGTCGTGGACCCGAGCGCGACGACTCCTGATTGGGATGCCGAGTGGGCCGGCTACGGCAACAGTGGCAACGGTTCGACCGTAACGGATGCCAAGACGCCTGCGCAGGCCGCCGGTCTTAAGTGGGCCTTCGATTGGAAGGCCGAGTCTGGTCAGCAGTATGCCAACTGCAGCGAGCCTGTCATCGCTAACGGCTTTGTGTACATCGCGACCGAGAACGAGCTCATTAAGATCGATTCGTCCACGGGCAAAAAGGTTACCTCTGCGCCGCTTGCCTCCAAGGTGAGCTATACTTCTCGTCCGATCTATACCAATGGCCTTATCATCGTTCCGCTCAACGGCGGTGCGGTCCAGGCGATTACTGCAGACAAGCTGATCTGCAAGTGGCTGACGCCTGGTTTGACGGATTTGACGCAGAGCTCCTGCACCGTCGTTTCGGACGGCGAGTACGTCTATGTAGGCTCGGTCGATATTTCGTATGACGAGAATTACAACGCGACCTACGGCAACGGCTCCTTTGCACGCATTAAGATTGCCACGGGCGAAGTTTCTTGGCAGAACATCGACCCTACCGAGGGCTATTACTGGACTGGTGCGGCTTTGACGGATAAGTATGCCATCGTTCCTACGAGCGCGGGTACGCTTAAGTGCATTGATAAGACGACGGGCGATGTCGTTTCGACCATGGAGCTCGGCGCTGTCGCAAATGCCGATTGCATTGCCGATCCGTCCAATGGTTCGACCTTCTATCAGATGACGCACGACGGAAAGCTCCATGTGATTTCGCTTTCGGCGAAGGGTGTGCTGAGTGCACAGAAGACGGTTGATCTGGGCCTTACGAATAATCTGAGCGCCCCTGCGGTGTTTGGTGACAATCTGATTGTCGGCGGACAGACGGCTACGGGCTCTGCTCTGGTTCTCTATAACCTGAAGACGGGTAAGACCACGATGGTCGCTGCTGCCGACGGCAAGGCGCTGCCGGCTGGCCTCAACGGTATTGCTGCTACTCCGCTGGTGAGTGTTCAGGGCGGCAAGACCTATGTGTACTTCACCGTTAACAGCGCGGATAGCAAGGATTACGTCAACTACTCTGCTGGTGGTGGCGTGTATCGCTATACGCTCGGCGATGCAGAGGCGACGCAGATTTATGATGCGGCTGGCCATTACCAGTACTGTGACTCTCCGGTCATTGCCGATGCATCTGGCAACCTGTACTACATCAATGATTCGGGCACGCTGTTCAAGCTCGGGGCCGTTGAGTCTTGGACGGTTGCCTTTAATTCCAACGGCGGGTCTGCTTGCGACACTAAGTTTGTTGCTACGGCCGACGGCAAGCTGGTCAAGCCGGCCGATCCGACGCGCGATGGCTACACTTTCGGCGGTTGGTATACCGATGAGGCTTGCACGCAGGCGTATGACTTCGGTACGCCGGTGACGGCCGACCTTACGTTGTATGCCAAGTGGACCAAGAATGCCGTTAACCCTGGCGGCAATGGCGGTGCTGGCGCTAATGGTGGCAACGGTGGCGTTGGTTCGAATGGCGGCGGCGGTTCTAGTACCGGTACTGGTTCCGGCACTGGCGCTGGCGCTGGTTCTGGCTCCGGCTCGAAGGGCGGCGTTATTGCCCCGGGCCAGAAGCCGGTGACCAAGACGACGGTGTCGACCAAGACCGAGACCAGGGACAACAAGTCCGACAAGAAGGACTCCGATAAGTCCGATAAGAAGGACGAGAAGAAGTCTGACAAGAAGTCTGACAGGAAGGACGGCACGTCCGACAAGAAGTCCGATTCCAAGTCCGATACGGGTGCTGTTTCCACGACCACTGCTAAGAAGTCCTCTAGTGCTTCCGAGCAGGAGACTGGCACCAATCCGCTCGCCATCGTTGGCATCGCCGCCGGCGTGATTGGCCTCGCGCTCATCGCCGTCTTCGTGCTGACCAAGCGCGGCAAGGGTGACGGTAATGCCCGATAAGCCCAAGGAGACCAGCGGGCAACAGCCCGACTCCTCGTTTATCCAGCTCGATGATCCAAAGCAAAAGGGCGCCGCTTCGGCGGCGTCCACCTCTCGTCGCAAGGCGCTCCTCGGCGTTCTGACTGCTGCATGCACCATTCTGATCGTCGTCTCGCTGGGTTTCGTCCATCCTTCCACAAGCGGTGCCTGGTCCATCGACTGGATCATTCAGACCGTGACGGGGGAGAGCGTCGTCACCAAGGACACCAAGGCGTCTGGCTCGACTACGACTTCGGGCGAGGCCAGTTCCAAGGATTCCAAGTCATCGAATGACGCAAAAGATGAGTCCAAGGGTTCGAACGACGACAAGGACGATTCCGAGTCTTCAAACAAGGAATCGGACAAAAACTCGGATAGCAAGAAGTCCGAGGACCGGGGCGGCAAGAAGTCTGGCGATAAATCCGCTGCCCAAAATACGGGAGCCAGTGATACTTCCAATGCGTCTGGCGGTGCTTCTTCGGGCGGTGGCCAGTCGTCTGATGGAGCATCATCCTCTAATGGTGGAAACGCCTCCTCGGGCGGCCAGAGCGGCTCACAGGAGTCCAACTACGTTACGGTGACGGTTTCGGTCACATCGAGCGCTGTGGACAATCCTGTGTCCTCTGGTGGCACCTTTACCTTTAACGAAGGTGCTACCGTCTACGATGCCCTGTGCGCGCTGGGCCTTTCTGTCAACGCACACGGCTCATCGTACGGCACGTATGTTTCTGCGATTGGTGGTTTGGCCGAGAAACAGTACGGCGGCACGAGCGGCTGGATGTATTCCGTCAACGGCACAACGCCCATGACGGCCTGTAGTAACTACGTTCTCTCAAACGGCGACAACGTAGTCTGGTATTACGTTACAGACTAGAGGCCTCGACATAGCGCGCCAGACGGGCGGTTCGGACCAACATCCGAGCCGCCCGTTTTTCATGCGAATGGGACTGGATCGCCGGGTCTCTCGGCAAACAAAAAACCGGTTGGAACGGGAATTCCAACCGGTTATACATTCAAGCAAATAGTGAATCGACTACGACCGTGCGCCCTCGAGGAAGAAGCGGCGGCTGAAGTAGTTGTACCAGGTGACGAGGAATGTGGCGATGGCCTTCATGGCCTGGTAGCCGATGCTCAAAAACGTGACGCCCACAAACATGTACAGGTCGTTGAGGCCCAGGCCGATCACCGACAGGATGGTGAAGATCGTGAACTCGCGCTTGCGGCTCATGCCTTCGCGGTGGTCGAACACGTACTTCATGCTGAGCCAGTAGTTGACCACGACGGACGTGATAAACGAAACCGTGGTGCTCATCAAAAAGTCGAGGTGGAACAGCTCGACGAGCGCAATGAGCATGCCCCAGTCGATGCCAAAGGAGATAAGACCCACGACGGCAAACTTGAGGAACTGCTTGGTATGAGGTTGTGCCAGCGCCTTGCGCACGTAATCACATCCAATGCGTTGATGAATCGAGCAGAGGATACTTTAGAGCTTTTACAAGGGAAACGTAAGGTCTTTGCCAAGAACTATATGAACTCGCCAAATTTTCAAGAGCTAATCCGCAAACGTTGAAAATTTGCCCGTAAACGAGCGACACCCACGGACGATACTGCGCTGAGTGCGCGTCGTCCGTGGGCGCCGTAATGCTACAGGGGTTTCGAGCTATTTTGTCTCGTCGCCCTCCAGGAAGATTTTTCGGGTCACAAAGTTGTAGACCATGACAAGCGCGGTGGCACAGATCTTGGCGATATTGGCCTCGAGTCCCAGGCCGGCGTTGAGCGCCAGCACGATGCCATCGTTGAGCACCAAACCGATCACGGACAGCACGACAAAGATGATGAACTCGCGGCGGCGGCTCATGCCTTCCTTGTGCGCAAACACGTATTTCATGCTTGCGAGGTAGTTAAAGATGAGTGAGATGATAAAGCCGCTGGTGTTGGCGATTAGGATGTTGAGGCCCAGACCGTAGTGGAGCAGATTCATAATGCCAAAGTCGATAACCGTGGCAATGACACCGACGACGCCATATTTCATAATCTGCGCAAGGAGCTTTTGCATGGTACCTGCCTTAAGCTGGCGCCGAAGCGCCGCGGGGATGACAAACTTAGCAAGTTTAGCCAATCCCCGCGGGTGGTGCTAGGCGCGCTCCTCGATAGCACCGTTTCTATATGCATCGAGCAGCTGGCGCAGGTCCTGGATCTGGCTGCGAATCTTGGCGCCAGTATCGGTGTCGCTCACCATGCGGCGACGGTCTGCTTGGTCAAAACGGTTGGTCTCGCTCTCGATGTCCACGTTGCGCGTGAGTGCCTCGGCAACCGTCGTAAAGGCCCGGTGCGACTTGAGGCGGCAGCCGCGCGAGCTCGAGATGAGCGTATAGCCGGCGATGCCCGTCTTGGGATGGTAAGCGCGGCAGAAGCCGCCATCGATGACCAGTAGCTTGCCCTCGGCGCGGATGGGCTGCTCACCCTTGGTGGTTTTAACGGGCGTGTGGCCGTTGATGATGTGGCCGGTCGGCGAGCATGCCATGGCCGCGACGCCAAACTCGCGCATGATATCATCGCAGACCGAGGGCGACTTGGTAAGCGTAAAGTACGGGTCCATCGGCTCGACCCAGGTGCTCTTATCGGCGATATAGGCGCGCTCAAAGGTACGCACCAGGCGTCCGCTGGCGGGTGAATTGAAGCCAATCCACAGGTACCACATCCAGTCGAGGGCATCGCGGTCGCCCACGCGCCACGCGCGGCGGGCGATGTGGTCGCAAAAATCGAGATAATCGCGGCCAGCGTGCCAGGTGCCCAGGCAGTTCATACTGCTGAAGGTGCCGTCTTCGTTGAGTGGAACGCAGCCGTGGAAGAGCAGGTTGCCGTTGGCGACCTTGTACATCGAGCCGTGGGTGTAGAGGAAATCGATATGGCGATGCAGGTGATCGGCGGTGACAAACTCGGACACGAGCTTGTCGATGATGTGCTGCTCCTGAGACGTGAGCGTGTAGGGGTCCGCCGGGTCGACGGTGGGGAAGTCGTTGGTCGTGAGCGGCCACACGCTGCCGTCGGCGAGCGTGACCGTGCCGGTGTCGTGGTCGATCTTGTCGAGTAACAGGCGGTCGGTCATATCGAACTCGGGGTGGCGCTGGATAATCTGGCCCTCGAGCTTAAAGAGCAGCACGTTGATGGCCTTGATCAGCGGGGTGATGGACTCACCGGCGGTGTAGGTGGCATCGGCAAAGGCGACAAGCTCACGCAGCGAGATGCCGTAGTCGTTCTCCAGGATCTCGTAGTTGTCGTAGCGTAGGTTGTTGCGCAACACCGTGGCGATGCAGGCGGGCTCACCGGCCGCAGCGCCCATCCACAGCAGGTCGTGGTTGCCCCACTGGATGTCGAGTGAATGGTAGGTGAGCAGACGGTCCATAATCTTGGCCGCGCCGCCGCCGCGGTCGAAGATGTCGCCCACCAGGTGCAGGTGGTCGACGGCCAGGCGCTTGATGAGCGAGGCGAGCGACTCGATAAAGTCGTCGGCGCTGGCGGTCTCCAGGATGGACTCCACGATGCGCTCGTGATAGCGCACGCGATAGTTGTTCTCGTCCGGGTGCGTGTGCAACAGCTCGTCGATGATATAGGCGTAGTCGCGCGGGATGGCCTTGCGCACCTTGGAGCGCGTGTAGCGGCTTGAAAGCGAACGAGCGACCATGATGAGCTGGTCAAGCATCGTCTTGTACCAGGTTGGCGAGTCCTCGCGCTGGCTGCGGACCAGCTCGATTTTCTCGCGCGGGTAGTAGATGAGCGTGCACAGCTCGCCCTTTTCGTCAAAGGAGAGCGTGTCGCCAAAGATCTCGTCGACATGTTCGCGCACGACGCCCGAGCAGTTATTGAGGATGTGCATAAAGGCCTCGTACTCGCCGTGCACGTCGCTCATAAAATGCTCGGTGCCCTTGGGTAGGTTGAGGATGGCCGAGAGGTTGATAATTTCGGTAAACGCGGATTGTTCGGTGGGGAACTGTCTCGACAGCAGGCGCAGATACTTGAAGTCTTGCGGGTTGCGATCGAATGCGACCATGAAACACCTTCCGATGGGGCTGGTAAAACTGATAAACAGCGTCAAACGTTTATCAGTATGCGCCGCTTTTGTTTCGATTTTGCGCCAGCGGCTGAATTGTCGGCTGAACGGTTTGGTAAATCGATTTAGTTGAGGTAGATATGGCGGTTGAGTGGAGACGACAGAGGGTGTTTTCTCAGATATTTATGCGTGGGGTCGGTGGAGACGATGGTGGTAAAGATGTTCGCTATTTTTGGTTCGATTTGGTAAATAGTGGACATATGTACCGTATGTAGGCTCACTGTGCGATAATTTGCGCAGCAATGAGTAAGGAGCCTCATATGAGTGATTTTGTCCTGACCTGTGAATCCGCCGCCGACCGAACCCGTGAGTTCTTTGCGTCGCGCAATATCCCTGTCGTGTGTTTTCATTACGAGATCGACGATGTTGTCCATACGGACGATCTGTATCAGTCGATTACGCCGGACAAGTTTTTTGCCCAGATTGCCGCGGGCGCCATGCCCAAGACGTCTCAGGTGAGCGTGGGTGAGTACGAGGAGTTTTGGGAGCCGTTTGCTGCCGAGGGTAAAGACGTGCTGCACCTGGCGTTGTCGTCGGGTATTTCGGGCACGTATGGATCGGCCTGCGTTGCGGCGCAGATGCTCGCGGATCGCTATCCCCAGGGCGGCAAGGTGCGCGTCATCGATTCGCTGGCGGCGTCTTCGGGCTTTGGCCTGTTGCTGGAATATGCCGCCGACGTGCGCGATAGCGGGGCTTCACTCGACGAGACGGCTGCCTGGATCGAGGAGCACAAACTCAACCTGCACCACTGGTTCTTCTCGACCGATCTGTCGAGCTACCTACGAGGCGGTCGCATTTCGGCTGCGAGCGCGATCATCGGCACGGCGCTTAAGATTTGCCCGCTTATGACGGTCGATTGCGATGGCAAGCTGTCGCCACGTGAGAAGATTCGCACTAAGAAGCGCGCGATTTCCGAGATGGCCAAGACCATGATGGCACACGTGCAGGACGGTGTGGATTATTCGGGTAAGTGCATCATGTCGCACTCGGCGTGCCGCGAGGATGCCGAGGCAGTTGCGGCGCTGATTGAGGAACAGGTTCCGCAGCTTAAAGGCAAGATTGAGATCAATGACATCGGTACTCTGATTGGCTCGCATACCGGACCTGGTACGGTGGCGCTCTTCTTTATGGGCGACAAGCGCGTGGATTAACTTGCCCCATCACGTCGCTGCGTGATTGCTCAAACGAAAACGGCCCGCCTCACGTTTGTGGGGCGGGCCTTGCTGTTGCGGTTAGCGTTTCTTTCCGCGGAAGAAAAAGCCGTGCAGTGACGGCTTGAGGCCGCGGTTGGCGCGATGCTCCTCGACGCGCTCGTGGATCGAAGCGACGCGCTCGATGACTTCGTCGGGAATCGGCACGTCGGGATTCATGTTCTCGACCTGGCTGACCTCGGCGGCGGCGACCTGGTCGATAATGGGCACATCGTCGCGCGAGATGACAGGTGTGGCGTCTTCCTTCATCTTGCGATAACGCTGCATCATGTCGGTCTGTAACTGTTGGGCCGAAGGCGGCGTCCAGATGATAGCGTTGGCGCCGGCGGCGATGGTCTCACGGATGCTCTCGGGCGTCTTGCCGCCCGGCGCGATGAGCGGCAGGTTGGGATAGTGCTCGCGCAGTTCACGCAGGACCTGGGGTGTGTTTTTGCCGGCGGCGATGTTGAGAATCTTGGCTCCGGCGCGCACTTTGGCATGCGCATCATCGTCGCAACGTACGACCGTGGCGATGACGGGGATGTCGGCGATGTTGGTGATGTGCTCGACCATCTCGGCAGTGGCGGGGGAGTTGACCACGCAGCCCGCCGCGCCCTGCATCTCGGAGACGGCTGCCATCTGCACGGAGCGCTTACCGGTCGTAGTTCCGCCGCCCACACCTACAAAGACCGGGCACTCGGCGACGGTCAGCAGCGCCTGCGTAATGGCCGGCTGCGGCGTGAAGGGGTAAACGGCAAAGACAGCATCGGCATTGGAGTTGCGGATAACCGCGACATCGGTGGTGTAAATGAGCGACTTGATGCGTCGGCCGAAGAGCGTAAAACCGCTGGCCTCCTCGATCTCGTCGGGCATGCGAAGGGCCGCCTTGCGCAGACGCCCGTCGATGGGCAGCGGCTCCATGGGGAGCAGTCCGTTGGGGGTCACGGCTACCTGGGGCTCGGTGAACTCGTCTGCGAGCTCGACCTCGGAGAAATCGACCGAGGCGACGATGTCCTCGTGAACCTCGGCGGGCACATCGATGGGAGCTTGGTCGTTTGCCGCGGCAGGCGTGTCGAAGGAGCTGGTGCCGACGAAGGCGTCGACGCGCTCATCTAGATCGTTGAGGGTATCCATGGAGGCTCGATTCTATGTGATGACGGCCGGCGCTATGCAGCCGGAATTGCGAATGCTAAATCGTTTGACGAGTTGATTTTTCCCCGCCGCGCCATCCGTTAGACCGAAGGGCCGGCGAACGTGAAGGAGCTGTGGTGGCGGGTATCGAGGTGCTATCTTGAAAGTCCCGTTTAAAAGAGAGGTGACGCGGTATGGAATTGACAGCAATGTTTGGCTCGATTGGCCTGTGTGTGGCTGCAATCGTTGCCGCCGCGGTCATCTACTTTGTGGTCACGGCCATTAAGGGCAAAAAGGCCGAGCGCAAAGAACGCGAGGCACTTAAACAGCACCGTGACCAGCAGGACAAGTGCGCACGGCGATAGCTTGTTGAGTTTTGAATCCGTGCGCTAGCTGCGTTTTCGGACCAGGGCGATATAGAAGCCTTCAAAGTCGCGACTGGGCGGAATGGTGAGCGTGCCGGGCATGCCGTTGGTGATGGCCGATACCTGACCCGCGGCAATGGCTTCGGTAAGGGCGTTGCACTCGATATGCGGCTTGTCGCCGGCATCCTGGGCGCGGCGTGCTTCGCTTTCGCTCGGCGTGCCGTTGAGGGGGATGAGCTCGCAGTCCATGTGCTTGTCGAGGGCCTCTTGCAGGGCATCCTCGTTTTCCTGCGGCAAAATCGAACACGTCGAATAGACCAGCGTGCCGCCCGGTTTGAGGGCCCCCATGGCGCGGTCCAGAAGCGCGCGCTGCGAGCGGGCGCACTTGACGAGCAGCTGCTCGGTGAGGCCGCGCAAGCTCTTTTCGTTGCCGCTGATGACGGTGCCCGTGCCGGTGCAGGGGGCGTCGAGCAGGATACGGTCAAAGCGGAAGAACTCGTCAAGCTCGCGTGCGTCAATGCGCATGACGGGCACGTTTTTTGCGCCCTGGCGACCCAAGTTGGCCTCGAGCTTTTCGGCGCGGGGAATGCTCATCTCGCAGGCGGTAAGGTGTGCCTGTCCCTGGGTGAGGGCGGCGATCTGCGTCGTCTTGCCGCCGGGGGCCGCACACATATCCAGGATGTCCTCGCCGGCCTGGGCGCCCAGCACCAAAGGAGGCATCATGGACGACAGGCTCTGTAGGTAGATCTTGCCGTCGCGGTAGATGTCGAGATCCCACAGATCGGAAACCTGGGCCTCGGGCAGGATAAAGGCGTCTGGGTACCAGGCGACGGGGTAGTGGGCGATGCCGGCGGCATCGAGCGCCGCAGCGATGTCCTCGGCGGTTGCCTTGAGCGTGTTGGCGCGCAGCGTGACCGGGCGTGTGACCGCGGCGCCAAAGCCCTCGATCATGAGCTCGGCATCGGCGGGGGCATAGGCGCCGGCGACCGTGTCGACCATAAAGCGCGGCAGGTCGGCGGCGCAGGGAAGGGCGGCAAGCTGGTCGGAAAGTTCGGTAGCAGCAAACTGCCTGAGCTTGAGCTCGGGCTTAACCTGCTTTTTTTGCTTACGACGACGCGGCTTGGACATCCGTCTTTCCTTCCCATCCCAAATTGACTACTTTCCGGACACGCCGCTGCTGGCGTGCTTTAGTACTGGCTCTCGTGCTTGCTGAAGAAGTCGAAGCGCGGGGGCAGCGGCTTCACGCGGTGCTCGCCGGGCTTCTCGCCCAGGATCTCCACGAACTCGTCCGTGGAGGCAAAGATGTTATCCCAGCTAAAGAAGGCGACCGGATCGACGTCGAAATACTCGCAGATGAGCTCGCAGCCGGCCGGGACGATGCCGTGCATGAGCACGGTCGCCACACGCAGCTCGGTAAAGGCGTCGACGAGGGCCTGCTTCATCGCGGCGTTTGCCTCGTTACCCTCGAGCTTGTTGGCGGCCTTGGAGGCGTCGCTCCAGCGCTTGTTGGCGGCGCGCAGATAGTCGTCGCACACGGCAAGCGCGCGGTGCGTCTCGAACTTGTACATGGCCTGCTCAAAGGCGAGGGCTGCCTGTTGGGCGGCTTCGACCACGGTGTCAGAAGCGGCACCGGCGGGGATGCAGCCGTTGCGGTAGGGACTCTCGTCGCCTTCCTTGACGGCGACGCCGTAGAAGCAGCTGCGGGCCAGGCGGTTGAACACGCCGGTCAGCAGCGCGCTCTCCTTAAGGGCCGGGTCGATAACGCGCTTGTCGTCGCAGGCGCGCACCTCGTTGCCGTCCTTGTCCTTGCCGGTCACACGCGTGTCGTATGCCTTAGGGCTAAAGCTCACCGGCTTCTCGGACAGGCCGAGCGACAGCCAGTGCGCACGCATCTGCTCGCAGGTGTAGTGGTTGAGCAGGTCGTCTGCCGGCGGGGGAGGCGTCTGCGAGGACGAGCTGGCCTTTTTGCCCATGTAGAGCAGGTGGTAGCAGGCGCTGACGGTGCTCTGCGTGAGGTCCCAGCCCAGGGCCTCCCACATGGCGGTCTGCGCGATGCAGTAGAAATAGATGTTGTCCTGACCGATGAACTGGTAAATCTGAGCGTCGTCAGAGCACCACCAGTCGCGCCAGTCGAGCGAGCTGTGCTGGTAGGTGGGCGCGGGGACCTGCGTGGAATTGGCGGCGGGCTCGCCCATGAGGGCGGCGTCCTGGGCGGCGACACCCTCGGTCACGCCGGCGGCACGGGCGTCGCGGGCGAGTACGGTACGCGTGTAGCTGATGGGCGCCCACAGGCTCTCGGGCCAGCACCAGCAGGTGACGTCGTTCACGCCGTCGACCTCGGGCACCGGAACGCCCCAGTCGATGTTGCCGGTGATGCGGAAGGGCACGAGCGCCTTGCCGCTGCGGAAGCGCACGCCGCCGTTGGCGAGCACCGCGTGGGCGTCGTCGCGCTCCTTCCAGCTGGGGAAGGTGACGGTAAAGCTGCTCTTGTTGCCCTCGGGCTCCAGCACGGTGTGCTCAGGAAGCTGATCCTCGACGGCATCGAAGGCCTCGCGGAACTTGTTCTGGATGTAGAGCTGGGCCGGCAGCAGCCACTCCTCCATGGTCTTGGAGACCACGGAGCGAACCTGCGGGTTCTGGGCGAGCTTGGCGGTATAGGTCTTCATAAAGTCGAGGTAGGCCGGCAGGTCAAAGTAGAGGTTGTCGACCGGGCGCAGCTCGGGCACCTCGCCGGTGAGCTGGCTCTTGGGCGCGATGAGCTCCTCGGGCTCAAACTGGTGGCCCAGGTCGCACTCGTCGGCATAGGCCTTCTCGGACTTGCAGCCCTGGATGGGGCAGCGGCCGATCACCTGGCGGCCGTTGAGGAACGTGCCGGCCTTGGCGTCGTAGAACTGCAGCGTGGAGCGCTTGGAGATGGTGTCCTGCTCGTACAGGCGCTTGATAATCTCGGCGGTCACTTCGTTGTGAATCTGCGCAGCCGGCTCAAGGCCCGAGCCGCCGTAGATATCGCAGCTGATGTTGTAGTTGTTGAGGGTCGCTGCTTGGCGGGAGTGGTTGGACTCGACGTACTCGCTAATGGACTTGTCGTAGCCTTCGTTCTCCTTGAGCTTGCGGTAGCTCTCCATGATGGGCGAACCGTAGCAGTCGGTGCCCGAGGTGAAGATGACGTTCTCGCGGCCCAGACGGTCGCGCAGGAAACGGGCGAAGAAGTCGGCAGGGACAAAGACGCCGCCAACGTGGCCAAAGTGAAGGCCCTTGTTGCCGTAGGGCTCGCCGGCGGTAACAAGGGCGCGGCGAGGCCAGCTGGGACGGTCGTTCATGGAGTATTTGGATGCCATGGGACTCCTTCGCATATGGTGAGAGCGCAGTCGGGCGCAAGGCCTGGCGGCGCGGTGGTCAATTCGTGCATATCGTTCGACATTATCGCACATGCGGACGGGTGCGTGGCAGGGGCGCTATCCTAAGATGCTATGAATGAGATTTCCAACATACATGCGTTTGAAGACGAGGATTTTCTGCACGCTTGCTTCGTGTGGGGGATGGTCGTCGTCGGCGTGTTTGCCGTGTGCCTGGTGCCGGTGTTTATGCTGCTGGGCGGGCCTGCGGATCTGGATGCGGCTGACGCGGGCGGCTGGATGGCTGTCGTGGGCTGGATAGTCGGCTTGGCTGCGATCTCAATGGCGTCGTTCGCCGTGCACGAGCTGGTGCACGGTGTGTTTTTTAAGCTGCTGGCGCCTGCGGGCGCGAAGGTGACCTTTGGGGCGAATCGCGAGACGGCGATGATCTATGCCTGCGCCGAGGGTGTTGTGTATTCGCGCCGGCGGTACATGGCGGTTTGCCTGGCGCCGACGGTTGTTGTGACGACAGCGTTTACCCTGGGGTTTGCGTTTTCGGGCTATCCACTGCTGTGCTACCTGGCGGCCGGCTTGCATTTGTCGGGCTGTGTGGGCGACTGGTATTACGTGCGGACCATTTTGCGCGACCGCCGCATTGTCGCCTGCGAGGACACATCCTTTGGCGTGCGCTTTTTCGCAAGGTAGTCTTTTTGGGATGATTTTTCTGGGACGGGGATTAAAAAATCATTGCGGGGGAGGAGTTGTTGATGAAGCCGTTGCTGCTGCATGCTTGCTGCGCGCCGTGCTCGCTGGAGCCGGTTCGCCTGCTGCGCGAGGAGGGGTTTGAGCCCACGATTTGCTGGACCAACCCCAATATTCAACCGCGCGATGAATGGCAGCGCCGCTTGGACGAGCTGCGCCGGTGGTGTGCCGATGGCGACATCGAGCTCATCGAGGCGGGAGAGGACCGAGAGCGCTGGGAGACCGGCGTGGCCCCGCTGGGCGCCGATCGGCCCCGTCGCTGTCGCGCATGCTATGCCCTGCGTCTGGCCGAGGCATGCCGTGTGGCCCAGGAGCGTGGGTTTGAGTTTGTGGGCACGACGCTCGCCGTCTCGCCGTATCAGTTGTTCGAAACCTGCAATGATGTGTTGGAGCGTCTGGCTGCCGCCCGCGGTCTCACTCCGGTGATTCGCGATTTTCGCCCGTATTATCCCGAGGCCACGCGTCGTTCGCGCGAGCTTGGCATGTATCGGCAGAATTATTGCGGCTGCCGATTCTCGGCCGTCGAGGCGGCCATGGACCGCGCCCGCATCCGCGACGAGCGCAAAGCCGCCAAAAAGTAGTTCATTTGGGACGTCAGCCTGCTAGGATGTAGAGCGGACTTTAGCAATATAAGGAGTATCCGACGTGTCTATGCGTACCGATGATTTTGACTATAACCTGCCCGAAGAGCTCATCGCCCAGGCGCCTGCCGAGCCGCGCGACTCCTGCCGCCTGCTGGTGGTGGATCGCAAAGGCTCCCAGGCGGGAATGCCACTGGAGCACGGCGGCACCGTCGAGCACCGCATCTTCCGCGACATCATCGACTATATCGAGCCGGGCGATGTGCTCGTCATCAACAAGACGCGCGTGATGCCGGCCCGCCTGATCGGTCGCAAGGCTGGCTCGGGCGGCGTGGTCGAGACGCTGCTGCTCAAGCGCCGCGAGGATATTGACCCGCTGGGCCATGTTTGGGAGTGTCTGGTCAAGCCGGGTAAGCGCCTGAAGCCCGGTGCTCAGATTGAGTATCGCGCCGGTGGCGCCCATGCGCCTGAGGGGGCTCCCGTAGTGCTGACGGCCGAGGTCATCGACTTTGTCACCGATAGCCGCGGCGGCCGCCTGGTGCGCTTTGAGCCGGCCGGTTGCAATGCCGCCGGCGACCCGCGCACGCTCGACGAGGCCATCCACGCTGCCGGCCACGTGCCGCTGCCGCCCTACATTACCGATTACGAGGGCGATCCCGAGAAGTACCAGACCGTCTACGCCATGAAGGAGGAGCACTCGGCCGCCGCTCCCACGGCGGGCCTGCACTTTACTCCCGAGCTCATGGCCGCTATCGAGGCCAAGGGTGCGAAGTTTGCCGCCGTCGAGCTCGAGGTGGGCATTGATACCTTCCGCTTGGTGGAGGAGGACGACCCTACACAGCACGTCATGCACACCGAGCGCTACCACGTGTCGCAGGAGGTTGTCGACGCCGTGCATAAGGCGAAGGCCGAGGGGCACCGCGTGATCGCCGTCGGCACCACCGCAGTGCGCTCGCTCGAGAGCGCGTTTGACGCTGAGGCACCGGTGTCCGATCCGGCCGTGACGGCGCGCTATTTTGAAGGCCGCGAGGACGGGGCCGACACGCTCGGCCGCGGTGACATCGTGGTGCGCGACAACGCGACAACGCAGCTCTACCTCATGCCCGGCTCGACCTATCACGTGGTCGACGCGCTGATCACGAACTTCCACGTGCCGCGCTCTACGCTCATGATGCTCGTGAGCGCGCTTGCCACCCGCGACCAGATCATGGATGCCTACGCCGCTGCTATCGAAGAACGTTATCGCTTCTTCAGCTTTGGCGACGCGATGCTCATTTTGTAGGTTACGGCGTTTTACAAACGCCGTAACCGGTCGACGCTGCAAACCCGCCAGAGCGGCAATCTGCCTTTCAACTTCGGCGGCATGACCAGAAGGTCAATGCCGCCTCGTTTCAAGGCACCTTGCTCGCTCTGGCGGGTTTTCGCTGTCGTTGCCAAGGCATCGGTGCCGCCGTTGTCGGCACTTGGGGACGTTCCTTATGTGCCGGCACCTGGGGACACTCCTTGTAGTCTTTGGGAGTGGTTACTTGCTTGCGAACAGCCAGACTAGGATGATCACCAGGATTGCGGCGACGATGCAGACGATGGCGCCGGTGAATTTGATGCGTGAGTCGCGGGTACGCTCGCGCACCGCGTCCTCGGCGGCCTCGAGCTGGGCGACTTCTCGCTCGGTCTCGGCGTGTTCGGCTTTGTCTCGGGCCAAGGATCCTGCAAGCGACTCAGTGATCTCTGGGTGGTCGTGTACTTCGGTCGCCTGTTCGATGATCGACTGCGCATGTGCGGTATCTGCTTGGGCGTTGGCGATGGTCTGCTCCTGGTCGCGGCGTGCCTTGTCCTCGGTGGCGATCTTCTCGCGCAGTTCGCGCTGACGAGTCGCGGCGGCTGTCTTTGCCGTCTGCAGCTCGTCGCGCGCGGCATCGGCTTCGGTCGTCACGGCTTGGTGCGCGCGTTTTGCGTCGGCGATAGGGGCTTGAGCCTGCTCGACGGCCTGCTCGGCTGCGGCAAGCGAGTGCTCAAGGTCGGCGGTGATGCGCGGGACATCTTCTTCGGCTTTACGCAGGGCATCTGCCGTGTCGGAGATCTGCATCGAGAGCTCGCTGGTGCGTACCGTATAGTTGGCGGGATTTGCCGAGGGATTGCGTTGCAGCTCGGCATACTCATGACGCAGCGTCTCGAGCTGGGCGCGCGTGGCGTCGACGGTTTGTTGTGCGGCGGCAATGCCGGCGTCTCGCTCTGCCTTCACCTTGTCGCGGATGCGCTTGGAATCCTCAAGACGTCGAACGAGGCGGTTGCCGGTCTCGCGTGAGCTTGCCTCGCGGGCCTCCACGGCGTCGAGCGCGGCCTTCAGGCGGAGCTCAGTCGCGTCATCCTCTGTCTTCATTTGTTCGAGCTGACCCTTGAGCTCTGTCGCTTTGGCGGCGTGGGCATCACGATCAATCTCGGCGGCCGCTGCAGTCTTTTGGGCCGTGGCAATCGCCTGACGCTGGTCGGCGACGATCTGGTCGTAGCGGCCAGCGATATCCTGGCGCGTCTCGAGCTCCTCGGCCTGATCGGCAATGCGCTGCTCAAGTTCGGCCAGGTGGGCGCGGGCATCGGCAAGTGCCTTTTTCGCGGCGTTCATCTCGCGCATGGCCGAGGCGCCCTGGGCAATAAAGGTGCCCACGGCGTTCGCGGTGTTCGAGACAGCGGTCCCCAGATCGCGGTTTGCGGCAGGGGAGTGCGAGGCGGTCGGGCGAGCGGTGTCAGCAGCATCCGCATCGGCAGCCTGCGGCACGGAGATGTTGCCGGTGCCGCCCTCGACCACAGAAAAGCCTGCTGCGTGCGGGTCGACCGCATCGGCGCCAATCGTGGGGTGCTCGAGCTGCAGAAACGAGGGCATGGTGCTGCCCTGGTCGGCAACCGGAGTCTCGCCGGGTACAAAGGTCGAGGCCGCCTCGGCAGCCTCCTCTTCCTCGGCGTCAACGTCAGCATCGGCCACGGCGTCTTTCATCGCTTTGACGGCATCCATCATGGAGTCCATGACGGCGTCGAGCTCTTCTTCCGAAGACACCTCGATGGGGCCTGCCGCCTGTGGCGCGGGGTCTGTGTCGGGTTCGGCATCGCTCGGCTCCGGCTGCTCGCTTTCGTCATGCTTGACAGTATCGTCTGTGTCTGTCGCTTTATCCGCATCGGCGTGCGCATCTGCGGTGGCGGGCGCATCGGTGGAGGCGTCGACGCAGGTAGGAGTATCACAGTCGTCGACGGCGTCTGCGGAATCATCAATATGCTGTTGAGTCTGGGGGTCCAGCTCGTCTGTCATAGGCATGTGCTCCTCATCGTTGTTTGTCACCCTATGATAAAGTCTCGCGCCGACATCCCGCGCGCCGCAGCAAAGTTTCAAAACGTGTTCGATGGCTCGTCGCGTTAACAAAAACTCGGCCGTTCTATTCAATTTTTACTTGACATTCCCTTCGCCGAAAGACGTTGCGCCGTTCGCCTGCCATGGGCTTTATTATTCACTTGAAGAAGCTAAAGTTGCATTTCAGCTTTTGGCGCGTGAAGTTGGATGCGCGCAGTCGGCGGGCGTGCCCGTCGCGATTTGAAAGGACTTTGTATGGGACTTTTCACTGGTAAGACCGTGATCGTCACCGGCGGCGGCAAGGCCACGCTTAAGGACGGTTCCGCTGGCTCTATCGGCTACGGCATCGATATCGCATTTGCCAAGGAGGGCGCAAACCTTGTCATCACCGGCCGCAACGTCGCCAAGCTCGAGGCCGCCAAGGAGTCTCTCGAGGCCGAGTACGGCGTTAAGGTTCTGCCCGTTCAGGCCGATGTTTCGGCCGGTCAGGACAACGAGGCCGTCGTCCAGAACGTCATCGACAAGGCCATTGAGGAGTTCGGCCGCATCGACGCCGTCGTCAACAATGCTCAAGCCAGCGCCTCGGGCGTGACCATCGCCGATCACACCATGGATCAGTTTAACCTGGCCATTTATTCCGGTCTGTATGCTACTTACCTGTACATGCAGAAGGCCTATCCGCACCTGAAGGAGACCAAGGGCTCCGTGGTCAACTTTGCCTCGGGCGCCGGCCTGTTTGGCAACTACGGCCAGTGCAGCTATGCTGCCGCCAAGGAGGGCATCCGCGGCCTGACCCGCGTTGCCGCCAACGAGTGGGGCAAGGACGGCATCAACGTCAACATCGTGTGCCCGCTTGCTTGGACCGCTGCGCTCGAGAACTTCCAGGATGCTTATCCCGAGGCGTTCAAGGCCAACGTCCACATGCCGCCGGCGGGCCACTACGGCGACGTCGAGAAGGAAATTGGCCGCGTGGTCGTTCAGCTCTGCGGTCCCGACTTTAAGTACATGAATGGCGAGACCGTCACCCTCGAGGGTGGCATGGGCCAGCGGCCGTAGGAGTTACGGCGTTTTACCAAACGCCGTAACGGGCCGACGCTGCGCGGTCACCAGGGCGACAACTTGTCATTCAAAGAGGGCGGCATGACCAGAAGGTCTATGCCGCCCTCTTTTCATGCCAATTTGTTCGCTCTGGCGACCGCTCGCTGACGTTGCTAGAACATCGGCGTTGCCTCGGCTGTTGGAGATGATTCCAGATATAGTCGTTGGGGACGTTCTTAAATGACTAGTCGAAAGGGACACTCTTGCCGACACCTGGGGACAGTCCCTGAGTGCCAGCAGATTGGAAATGATCCGTTGGGGACGGAGGAAAACGGATCAATTTTATCCTAGTGCATTGGTGCAAGGGGGCAGGTTTCCTTTGCGCCAATTTCTGTCGAGTCGGTGCTCTTTGCGGGTTGCCCGTATAATGGTTTGCGTATGAACCGCAACCAAGGAGTTCCAGTTTATGGACCAGAGCCTTTTTAAATTCGATCTGATCGCCGAGGATCCGACGACGCATGCGCGCGCCGGCGTGTTGCACACCCCGCACGGCGACATCGAGACGCCGATCTTTATGCCCGTGGGCACCAAGGCAAACGTCAAGGGCATTCCTACCGAGACCGTCAAACAGCTCGGCGCCCAGATCGTGCTTGCCAATACCTATCACCTGTCCATGCGTCCCGGCGAGGACACCATCGCCGAGCTGGGTGGCCTGCACAAGTTTATGAACTGGCACGGCCCTATCCTCACCGATTCGGGCGGCTTCCAGGTGTTCAGCCACAACGATGCCGTCAAGCTCACCGACGAGGGCGTGCGCTTTATCGTCAACGACTACGACGGCCGCCACGTGTTCTGGACGCCCGAGGACAACATGGAAATCGCCATGAAGCTCGGCTCCGACATCTGCATGCAGCTGGACCAGTGCCCTGGCTATCCCGCCACGCGCGCCTACGTCGAGCGCGCCGTTGAGCTGTCGAGCATGTGGGCCGAGCGCTGCTATAAGGCGCATACCCGCGATGACCAGGCGCTCTTTGGCATCGTTCAGGGCGGCATGCACCTGGACCTCCGCCTGCGTTCGCTGCGCCATCTGGAGGAGTGCGGCGACTTCCCGGGCTACGGTATCGGTGGCTACTCGGTGGGCGAGGACCACGAGACCATGTTCGAGACGCTGGCGCCGCTTGTGAGCGAGTACATGCCCAAGCACAAGCCGCGCTACCTGATGGGCGTCGGCAACCCCACCACCCTCGTGCGCGGTGTGGGTGTGGGCATTGACATGTTCGACTGCGTGCTGCCGACGCGCACCGGCCGCATGGGCACGGCGTTCTCCAGCGAGGGTCGCCTCAACTTCCGCAACGCGCGTTTTGCGCACGACGACGGCCCCATCGATCCCACCTGCACCTGCCCGGTGTGCACGGGCGGCTACAGCCGCGCTCTCATTCGCCACATGGTCACGCAGAAGGAGATGCTCGGCGGCATTTTGCTGTCGATGCACAACATCTACTACTTGCTCAACCTTATGCAGCGTGCTCGCCAGGCCATTATCGAGGGCCGTTACGGTGCGTTCGTGAGCGACTGGATGAACAGCCCTGCGGCGGTGGATTACTAAGAGCTGCGGGTGCGCTTGCGCGGTGTCGAGGCCACGTGCCAATCGACCGTGCACAACCGGCACCGGGCATCGCATGCGCCGGCATCGGCTGCGCGACCGCTGACCGATAGCTTGCAAGCACTTGATACATCGTGGGTACCATACCGAATAGTTGATGTTCGGGCGGGTGTTTGGCGCATGGCGTCGACCCCGCCCGTTTCTATTTTCGATAGGAGCATCCCATGATTAAGAATGAGAACGTCGAGGGCGAGCCTGCCTACGACGAGACGTACCGCCGCGGCCCCGTGGTCATGCGCGGCCCCATGATTCCTAAGGACAACACCTACGCCAACCTGCTGGCGCCCGAGGATTCGACCGACTGGTTGCACGCCGACCCCTGGCGCGTGCTGCGCATTCAGGCAGAGTTTGTCGATGGTTTTGGCGCGCTTGCCGAGCTTGGTCCTGCGGTGACCATCTTCGGTAGCGCCCGCACGCCCAAGACCGATCCGCTTTACAAGGCGGCGCGCACCGTCGGGCGCAAAATCGCCCAGCGCGGCGTGGCGGTTATCACCGGCGGCGGTCCCGGCATCATGGAGGCGGTCAACAGGGGAGCGGCGAGTGTCAACGGCAAGTCAGTTGGCCTGGGCATTGAATTGCCGCACGAGCAGGGGCTCAATAAATACGTGAACCTCGGCATGGACTTCCGTTACTTCTTTGTGCGCAAGACCATGTTCGTCAAATACAGCTCGGGTGCCATCGTGTTTCCCGGAGGTTTTGGTACGCTCGACGAAATGTTTGAGGTGCTCACGCTGGTGCAGACACACAAGGTCAAGCGCATGCCGCTCGTTTTGGTGGGAACCGAGTACTGGCAGGGCCTGTTCGACTGGCTCAACGGCCCGGTGATGGACGCCGGTATGATCAGCCCGCTCGATCCCGAGCTCGTGCATATCACCGACGACCTCAACGAAGCCGTCGACATCGCCCTGAGCGGGCTGATGTAGGGCGCTGTGACTGTTGTTATAGTAATGTGAACGGCATACTGATGCTATTTAACATCAGTATGCCATCAAAACGGGGTATACTGATGCAAAAGACGAGGCGAGGAGGTCGCGTATGTCTACTGCAACGGTTAAGCCTACGACGGTTCGCATCGAAGAGGGGCTCAAGGAACAGGCGACTGAGTTCTTGGATTCGGTCGGCCTCAGCCTCAATTCCTATCTCAATCTTGCCGTTCGGCAGCTTGTAAATCAGCGAAAGATTCCTTTTGAGATTGTAGGAAGGGCGGAGGTGCCCAACGAGGCGACGAGGCGTGCCATGGTGATCGCCGAGGCCCATGAGCTGGGGATTTTGACGGACGATAGTCCGTCATTCGATAACGTCGATGAGCTGATGTCGTTCCTCGATGAGGACTAGGCGATGTTTGAGATTAAGGTCGAAGCTCAGTTTAAGGTCGACTATAAGCGAGCGATGCACAGCTATCCGCAGCTAAAAACCGAGTTTAAGGCAGCTGTCGCCGAGCTTGCGGCGCATGGTTCGCTTCCGGCGGAGTACGGCGCCCACGAGCTCTCCAACCCGGGCGGTAATTATAACGGTCACATCGATTTCCATCTATCCGACGGCCTGGTCGACGTGGTTGTTCTTTACCTGCCGCATAAAACTAACCCAGTGATCCGACTGGTCAGAATGGGTTCGCATCAAGAGTTATTTCAGGGCCCGTTGAGCTAACCGCCTGCTTCTAAATTGCGGTGGAATAGGGATTGATTCGCGGCTGATAAGCTAAAAACAGTCCCTATTCCACCGCAAGTGATGGGGGCGTCCCGCCTGTTGCTGCAGCTTTCGGTTCTCTTCTTCGCTGGATTTCGTCCAAAAGCTCGACTGCGACTTCGCTGCTTTTGAAACGAATGCTGCAATCCTCTTTCTTTGGAAAAGCCAGTAACGGAATGGTTCCGTACCAGACGGTTTCCTCGTCAATCACTGCCGCGCACAAACGCCCTTCAGTTTTGACGGAATAGTCGATGTCCATTTCGGCAAAGGCCGCCTTGACGTCATCATGTGGATAAGAGGCAATGATGATCTCAATGCTAATTCCTCGAGCCATGGAACTGGTAAGCGAATCCTTGAGTTTCGTAAGGCATGCGGAAGATGCATAGGGTGCGGCGATGAAAACGTTCTTCATGGCATTGACGATATCTTTGTTTAGGGCCTCAAGGAAATGCGAAGGGTCAATTAGGATGTTTGCCTCGGCTTGGCTGGCGTCTTCTGCTGCATACACTTCGTACCCAAGCTTGGCGTAGGTCTTGAGTCTCTTCTGGTACATGCGGGCGAGCATGGGTATCGACAGGTCGACGTAGTCGAATATCTCAACCCGCTGTTTGCCGTCGTAGTTTCTATGCAGCCTGCCTGCCTGTTGCGTTACGCTGCCATCCCAGGTTATCGGCGTCGCAATAAACAAGTTGTCGAGATATGCAAGGTCGAACCCCTCGCTCAGGAGGCTTTCGGTGGCAACAATGATTCTGTGCTCGTGCTCAAAGCCGGGAAGCTTGCTCAATATCGCTTTCCTCTCTTTAGCATCGATTTCCCCGGTTAAGAGGATGGGCTCGTGTCCGCGGTCGCGAAAGAGCCTGCAAAGCTCCTCGGCATGCTTTTTCCTTTTTGAAAGCACAAGTGGATGTCGACCGCTTGATGCGGCTTCGAGGGCGTCGTCGACAATTAATTCATTTCTTGCCGTATGCGCGCACAGAAGGTCGAGAATCTGATTGAAGCTTGCACCGGGCTCGTAGGCCGGTAGTCGAATTCCGGTAAAACGAGGCCGTACGATGCGCTGGATGCCCTGCTGGATCGCTTGCGTTTTTGGATCGATGACATAGCGAAGCGGTCCGCAGAGCATGGAGAGTGCCCGCGTAAGACCGTCGGAGCGCTCGGGCGTTGCGGAAAGGCCGTATACGTATTTGGCCGGGGCAGACTTGAGAACAAGCTCGAGCTGCGGCGCGGCGGCATGGTGGCATTCGTCGCAGATAATGAGGCCGTAATTGCGAACAAGGTCCTTAACTATTGGCTCTCCGGTTTGGCGGTCTTTGCCAGACAGCGATTGAAATGAAGCGACGTCGATGAGGCCACTTACGGCATTTTTGCCTCCTCCTATTTGTCCGATGACCGGAGGCTGCCTCTTGCTGATTCGTCCTTTTGGGGTTCGGACGGGTTCTCTGTTGTCCGTAATGTCGATAAATCGCTCGAGCTGGGATTTCCATTGGGTTATGAGTGCAGTCTTGGGAACGATGACGAGCGTTGGAAGACCAATGGCGGCAATAAGATAAGCCCCGATGACGGTTTTACCGAAGCCCGTCGGCGCTGACATGATTCCATCTTCGTACGAGAGCATCTGGTCAGCGGCGATTTGCTGTTCAGGGCGAAGGGCGCCTTTAAATGTCATCACAATTTGATTATCGGATTGGCGTTCGTCTAAATAGTGGGCAGTAACGCCGGTTTCTTGGAGCAGCTGCTCAAGCTTGGTTTTGCAGCCTCTGGGAATCGCGACACAGCCGCCTCTAAGCTCACTGAGGTCTATGAGCCGCGGTTTACCGAATACTGATTGATGCATAGATTGCGCGCGGAAGAATTCCGGGTTGGCGAATGTTGCGAGCCCGCGGATTTCCATTTGAGCCGCTGGACTCAGAGACTTCTCGGGGATGTACAGCATATCGGCTTGTGTGACGGGCAGCGATGAGGGAAAGTCTCGCGATGTGAGCGGTAGCCGCTTTCGTGGTTTTTGGGCATATCGTTTGGTTTTGTTTGCCACCGCAACTGTTGCTAGCCCGTGTGGGTTGTTTCCAGTGGCCTCGATCAAATTATGCACCGTCGAGCGCGGAATCAGCTGGATTTGGGACAGGTAGAGCCATTGGTCGGGAAAGGGCTCGAATTGCTCGTCTACAAATACGCTGTTTCCTCCACGTTGTGCCTTGCCTTGAAAGGGAAGTGCGATGAGGTTTCCAAAGCCTCCATCGGGGATAGTGACCTGAGCGGGGAGCATTCGATCAAAGGCCTCGAACGTGATTGTTTTATTAAGCGCCGCGGCTTCGGTTATGAGGTAACTTCCAAACTCTCTGGCAGCCTTTGCGTCGATTGGCTCGAGGAAGAAAAACCAGATGTGTGCGCCGTTGCCGGACCTTGAGCGCTCAACGGCGGCGTTAATGCCCCGTCGTTTTGCAACAAGCCGTACGGCATTTGTTGCCTCTTTCCAGTCCGCTTTGTCAAAATCGATGACGAGAACTTTCGTGTTGCAGTTCCTGTCGAGCACATATTGCCCGAGGACGTCACGGAATCGGTCGTCCTTGCCTTTAAAGTGAGCGATGATTGTGGCATCGCTTAATTCGGGGAAGACGCGATTTGTGCACTCCGCGCATCTGATTCTTTGTTGGGCTGCTTTGGGGCAAATTCCCGGTTTCCACTCATTTGCGCAAGCGGGCGTATAGCCGATGCCCCCGTCTTTTCTGCGATATCCATGAGCGTAAACATCTTTGCGGCAAGTAAAGAGACTGCGAAAGAGCTCGAGTTTGTCACGTGCTGGGCTCGCGCTGGTGACGATGCCCTCGATTTGCGCTCGTTCATCGAACAAAGCGCCAGCTTCTTCCCACTCTTCAAGAGTGACGTAGCGTACGTCTGAACCGTTGTTGCAAATGACGATTTGTCGGTGTTGGTCCGATATATGCGTGATCGTCTGATCGTATTTAAATTGTGCGGTCCCAAAGAGGGCGTATTGATGCATGGTGTTGCCCATTTGAATGCCGTCCTTGTACTGGAGTTGTTGAGACGAGGGTACGGCATTGCGGCTTTTTGGGATATCTAATTTCGATTCAAGTTCGCTAATGGCGAGGGATTATTCCGCGAGCGGCTTTCGGTCGATGTCAAAGCGCGCGACGGCCCTTGATAACCAGGATTTGCGGTCATGTGGGTAGCCGGAGGCATACAGAGCGGGCTTCATTCGGACCCGGTGGGCAAAAAATGGCAAATATGAGTACTGTTGTTTGGTTAGTACCATATCATTTGGAAAGTATTTAAGACCAATTGGCTGCGATTTGATATATCCAACCCCCTTACCACGACGATTCGGTGCTTTATGGCGCTTGAAATCGGTGAAAGCGGGCAATTTCAGCAAGATTTTGCTGTTACTAAAATTGTGACAGTACTCATATTTGCCATTTTTTGCCCACTGGGTATCGTCGGGGGCTAGTCGAAGCTCCCTCAAACAGCTGGGAATGCGCCGATCGCCAGCATATCTTGCATATGGATGGCGCAGCAAAAAAGTTGCGGTGGAATAGGGTTTGATTGGCGGCTGATGAGCTAAAAACAGTCCCTATTTCACCGCAAGTGATGAAAGTGCTCCTAGTGGGTGGGCTGGTAGCGGGGGCAGTAGCTGATGGCGATGGCGTCCACGCCTACGTGGGTGGCGATGGTGCAGCCGATGGGGCCGGTGCCGGCGTCGACGTAGTCTTGGCCCGCGAGCGCCTGGTTGACGAGCTCTTGCTCCTCGGCAGCGCCGGTCGTGAGCACGCGCACGCTGGAGCCCGGATGCTCGGTCAAAAATGCGAGGCAATCGGCCATGGTGTTGGCGACGATGCGCTTGGCGCCGCGGCCCTTCTTGATGGCCTTGATTTCGCCCGACTGCCACTCCGGCGAAACTGCCAAGCGAATGTTGAGCATCTGCGTGAGCTGGCCGGCGAGCTTGGGGGCGCGGCCGTTCTTAACCAGGTTCTCGAGCGTGCGAGGAATCAGCAGCAGATGGGCGTCGGGCAGCGTTGCGCGGATTTGCGCCTCGGTCTCGTCCAGGTTGCGACCGTCTTCGCGCATAGCGAGCGCATACTCCACCAGCAGGCCCTCGGCTCCCGAGCCGGTGCGCGAATCGATGCATCGCACATCGAGCTCGTGGGTATCGGCCACCTGGCACGCGTTGGCGTAGCAGGCCGACCATTCGCTGCACAGCGAGATAAAGATCGCGCTGTCGTGGCCGTCGGCGCGCACGCGATCGAAGAGCTCCTTGAATTCGCCGGCGCTTGGCTGCGAGGTGTGCGGCAGCTGCTCGGAACCGGCCATACGGGCGACGTATTCCTCGGCGGTAATCTGTACCTGGTCGAGCAGGTCCTCGCCTTCGATAATCACATGTAGCGGAATGACGTAAATGCCGAGCTCCTGGGCGCGGGCGGGAGAGATGTCCGACGTGGAGTCGGTTATGATGGCAAAAGACATAATTGCACCTTTCGTTGGGGCGCCTGCGCGCCGCCTTCTGAGAGCAAAGTGCGTCAAGTATAGTTGAGTTGCCCTACATTGCTAGGTTCAATTGTTGAATAGTCAACAGTTTGAAGCGGTGGTGTGGAAATCGTCAACTGGGGAAGAGGAATGCCGATGGAGGCACTGGAGATATGCAGGCGGCCGGTCGTGCTGTTCGATTTTGATGGCACGGTGGCCGATACGGGTCGGGCGGTGATGACCTCGACACGAAAGACGCTGGCTGCGCGCGGGTTTTCGGAGGCGCAGATGGGTGACCTGCGTCGCATGATCGGGCCTCCGCTGTGGAAGAGCTTCCACGACTTTTACGGCTTTACGCGCGAGGAGTCGCTCGTGGTGGCCGACGAGTACCGTGCCTTTTTTGACGAGCTGGGTCCGGAGGAGTATCCCGTGTTCGACGGAATCCCCGAGCTGCTCGATGGCTTGGCGGCGCAGGGTCATCGCATGGCCGTGGCGACGTCTCGCATGGAGGCAAAGTGTATCGACATGGTGCATGAGCTGGGGCTTTCTCAGTTTGAGGCGGTGGTTGGCATGAATCCGCCGCAGGGACGCGAGACCAAGGCCGATTCGGTCCGCGACGCCCTGGCGGCGCTTGGCGCGACTGCCGACGAGGCCGTGATGATCGGCGACCGCTTTAACGACGTGGAGGGCGCGCACGCGATGGGCGTGCCGTGCATCGGCATCTATTCGGGCGCGGCGGCGCCGGGCGAGCACGAGTCGGCGGGTGCCGATGCGGTGGTGCACTCGGTGGCAGAGCTTGCTAAACTTTTCGCTATCTAATGACGTAATGTGAGGGGCGGGCGTGCCCGTCGCTCATTGCTAAGGAGGTCGTCCATGAATCAGGTGGAGCAGAGCGTTACCGAGTATGTCGACGAGGTCTGGGAGGATGTCGTCGCCGATATCGAGCAGCTGGTGAGTTATCCGTCCGTGGCTGTTGCCGCCGATGCGGAGCCCGGCGCGCCGTTTGGTCGCCCGGTCCGCGACGCGCTCGATTGCGCGCTCGGTATCGCGCAAAAGCTCGGCTATCAGACGAGCGACGACAAGGGCTATGTGGGCATCGCCGACATTCCCGGCCGCGGCGACAAGCAACTCGCGACCATTTGCCACGTGGACGTGGTTCCCGCCGGCCCTGGCTGGAACACCGACCCGTTCGCCATGGAGCGCCGCGAGGGCTGGCTGCTCGGTCGCGGCGTGATTGACGACAAGGGCCCGGCGGTGCTGTCGCTCTACGCCGGCGCTTACCTTCTCAAGCACGGCATTGTTCCGCGCTACACCTTCCGCGCACTGCTGGGCTGCGATGAGGAAGTGGGCATGTCCGACGTTCACCATTATCTGGAGAACCACGCAGACCCCGACTTTCTGTTTACGCCCGATGCCGAGTTCCCGGTCTGCAATGCCGAGAAGGGCCAGTTTGGGGCGACGTTCGTGAGCCCCAAGATCGACGGCGGGCGCATTGTGTCCTGGAGCGGCGCCGAGGCGAGCAATGCCATTCCGACGCAGTCTATCTGCGAGCTCGCGATTGCCGCCGATGAGCTGCCGGCGCCCGTTGAGAACGTCGACCGCCTGGAGATCACGGCGCTTGATAACGGGCATGCGCAGATTTTCGCCCACGGTATTGGCGGCCACGCTTCGATGCCTGAGGGCACCATCAACGCCGTCGGCCTGATCGTGTCGTATCTGCGCGAGGCCGAGGACGCGTTTGGTGCACGCGACGAGCGCCTGCTGACGCCTGCCGAGCACGAGTTCGTCAAGTTCTTGGCCTTTGTGCATGCGGATGCCTATGGCCGCGGCCTGGGTATCGATGCGACGAGTCCGGCGTTTGGCCCGCTTACCTGCAACGCTGGCGTCATCCGCGTGGCGGATGGCCATATTGAGCAGGTCATCGACGTGCGCTTCCCCGACAGCACAAGTGCCGATACCATCCGCGAGCAGCTCGATCCGCTCGTGGGCCGTTTTGGCGTGACGTGCCGTGTGGGTCGTGCGAAGGTGCCGTTCTCGGTCTCTGCCGACGATCCGGCCGTGAAGGCGCTTATTGATACCTATAACGAGTTTGCGGGCAAGCATGCTGAGCCCTTTGCCATGGGCGGCGGCACGTACGCGCGCAACTTTGCCCGCGCCGTATCGTTTGGCCCCGAAGAGACCGGCCTGGAGCTGCCCGCATGGGGCGGCCAGATGCACGGCCCCAACGAGTGCGCCAACGAGGAACAGCTCAAGCAGGCGCTCAAGATCTATATTGTTGCGATCCTCCGTTTGAATGAATTAGAGCTTTAAGGTCTCGCGGTTTCCCAATCTAAGTTGCGGTGGAATAGTTCCTAGAATGGGTCATTTGATGGCCAAGCAGGAACTATTTCACCGCAACTTTGTTTTTATTGGTGTAAAAGGCGGGTCATGCTTGGTGGCGGGTTTGTTATTCGTTTGTAAAGCCGAGCCGCGCTTGCGGTAAGGGTCTATCAATAGCCCGTAAGAAACCGCAGTTGGCGCTGGCGCTGCCCGATCGAGGCCGTATCTTTCCAAACAGCAAAGCGGGCAGGGTGCCCGCGAGTCGCATGTATGAAAGGAAGATCATGCTCGATCAGGCTTATTCTCGTCGTCAGTTCCTCGGCCTCGCTGGTGGTCTTGCCAGCATCGTCGGCCTCGGCCTCGTTGGTTGCGGTGGCGCAGGCGCTTCCAACGATGCCGACAAGGGTAGCGCCGCTGCTGCCGAGTCCGTCTCCGGCGAGGTGACCTACGACGGTGCCTCCTCGTTCCAGGCTCTCGTCGAGGCCGCTGCCGAGAAGTTCATGGACGCCAACCCGGACGTCTCCGTTTCCGGCTCGGGTAACGGTTCGGGCAAGGGCCTGACCGCTGTCGCCGCCGGCACCGTCACCATCGGTAATTCCGATGTCTTCGCCGAGACCAAGCTCGAGGCCGACCAGGTCAAGAACCTCGTCGACCACGAGGTCGCCGTCGTGGGCATGGGTCCCGTCGTCTCCAAGAACGTCAAGGTCGACGACCTGTCCCTCGAGCAGCTCAAGGGCATCTTCTCCGGCCAGATCACCAACTGGAAGGAGGTCGGCGGCAACGACGCTGCCATCGTCGTGCTCAACCGCAAGGCCGGCTCCGGCACCCGCGCCACCTTCGAGGCCGCCGTCTTTGGCGACGAGACCGTCGACTTTAAGGGCGACGCCGAGCTCGACAAGTCCGGCGATGTCCAGACTCAGATGGGCAGTACCGACAACGCCATCTCCTACCTCGACTTCTCGCACTTCGATGACTCCAAGTTCAACGCCATCAAGGTCGAGGGCGTCGAGCCCAAGAGCAAGAACGTCACCGACGACTCCTTCAAGATCTGGGCGACCGAGCACATGTACTGCTCCAAGGACGCCGACGAGGCTACCAAGGCTTTCCTTGAGTTCATGCTCTCCGACGACGTCCAGGGCAAACTCGTCGAGGAGCAGGGCTTTATCCCCGTCTCTGCCATGAAGGTCGTCAAGGACGCCAGCGGCAAGGTTTCCGCTAAATAAGTAATCGCCCCCGGAAAGGTTTGCAATGGCAAAACAGCTGCCAAAGCGCGACCTTGAGAACGTGGGCCTGGGCGTCACGGGCGCGTGCGTAGCGCTCGTGACGCTTGTTGTTGCCGCGCTCATCTTTATGGTCGCCCAAAAGGGCCTCTCGGCTTTTGTCAACGACGGCGTCTCGGTCGTCGAGTTTTTCACCGGTACCAAGTGGGACCTGGCCAACACGGCCGAAAACGGCCTGCCCTATATCGGCGCCCTGCCCCTGATCGTCACCTCGTTTGCGGTCATGGTGCTCTCCACGCTCATCGCTCTGCCCATCGCCATCGGCTCTGCCATCTTTGCGGTCGAGATTAGCCCTAAGTTTGGCTCCAAGGTCTTTCAGCCGCTCATTGAGCTTTTGACCGGCATCCCCTCGGTCGTCTTTGGTCTGATCGGCTTCCATGTGGTTGTCGGCCTTATGAAGAGCGTCTTCCACGTGAGCACGGGTCTGGGCATCCTGCCCGGCGCCATCGTGCTGGCCGTCATGATTCTGCCGACGATGACCACGCTTTCGGTCGATGGCCTGCGCGCCGTGCCCGATAGCTACCGCCAGGGTTCGCTCGCGCTGGGCTACACCCGCTGGCAGACCATCTGGCACGTGGTGCTCAAGTCCGCCATGCCGTCGCTCATGACCGCAGTCATCCTTGGCATGACCCGCGCCTTTGGCGAGACGCTCGCCGTGCGCATGGTTATCGGCGGCATCGAGGCCATGCCGACGTCGCTGCTGTCGCCGGCGTCCACCATCACCACCACGCTCACCACGTCCATGGCGGTCTATGCCGAGGGCTCGGCCCAGGACGATGTCCTGTGGGCGCTCGGCCTGCTGCTGATGGGCATGAGCCTCATCTTCATCCTGATCATCCACCTCATTGGCCGCAAGGGGGCGAAGGCTCGTGGCTAGCACGCACATCCATATCGACGAGGCGAGACTCGGGCGCGTCCAAAAACAGGACCGCATCGCCACGGGCGTGCTGACGGCAATCGCTGCCATCGTCATGCTCATCGTCATCTCCATGGTGGCTTACATCCTGTTCGAGGGCATCTCGACGCTGTTCCAGCCGGGCTTTCTCACGCAGCCCGCGCGTGCCAACGGAACCCAGGGCGGCGTGCTCTACCAGCTGTTCGACTCGTTCTATCTGCTGCTGATCACCTTAGCTATCTCGGTGCCCATCAGCCTGGGCGGAGCGGTCTTCCTGGTTGAGTACGCACCGAACGGCCCTATCCGCGACATCGCCTCCACCGCTATCGAGACGCTGTCCTCGCTGCCCTCCATCGTCGTCGGCATGTTCGGCTTTCTGGTGTTCTCGGTGCAGCTGGGCTGGAAGTATTCCATCATCTCCGGCGCCGTCGCGCTCACCATGTTCAACATCCCCATCCTGGTGCGCGTGATTCAGCAAGCGCTTGAGGACGTGCCGCAGGCCCAGCGCGATGCGTGCCTGGCCATGGGCCTCACCCGCTGGGAGGCCACGCTGCACATCCTGATCCCCGAGGCCATGCCCGCTATCGTGACCGGCATCGTGCTTTCGGCCGGCCGCGTGTTTGGCGAGGCCGCGGCGCTGCTCTTTACCTCGGGCATGAGCTCGCCGGTTCGCCTGAACTTCTTGAGCTTTAACCTGTCGAGCCCTACCTGCGCCTGGAACGTGTTCCGCCCCGGCGAGTCGCTCGCCGTGCATATCTACAAGATCTATGGCGAGGGCAGCCCCGAGGCCCAGCAGATCGTCTGGGGCACCGCTGCACTGCTGATGATTTGCGTGCTGCTGTTTAACGTAATCGCCCGCATTGTGGGCAAGCAACTGGCAAGGAAGATGACGGCCGAATGAGCGAGATGAATGAAACGCCCGCAACCGAAGCGGCATCGTCCGACACCCAGGACTTCTTGTCGAGCGTGGGGGAGAGCGAGAAGCGCGTGCGCGTGAGCGGCAAGGCCGTGAGCGACGAGGTCGTGCTCTCCGCCAAGGACGTCAACGTGTACTATGGCGACCACCATGCGCTGCACGATACGTCGCT
>URJD01000001.1 GCA_900548075.1 uncultured Collinsella sp. | reverse complement strand
TGCCATACCTAATCTCGAGCCACCCCGGTTCAACGATGAAGGAAGCTGTGGACCTGGCCGAGGCCGTACGCGACATGGGCTACATGCCCGAACAGGTGCAGGACTTCTACCCCACACCGTCCACCATGTCGACCTGCATGTACTACACCGGCGTGGACCCACGCACCATGGAGCCGATCTATGTGGCGCGCGACCCGCACGAAAAGGCCATGCAGCGTGCGCTCATCCAGTATCGCAAACCCGAGAACTACAAGCTGGTACGCGAGGCGCTGGAAAAAGCCGGACGTCGTGACCTGATCGGCTACACCAAACACTGTCTAATCCGCCCCGTGCCGCCGCGCCCGGGCGAGACGTCTGCTGGCGGTGGGCATGGCACCGGCAAGAAGGGCGGCAAGGCCCACGGCGGTGCTGGCGGCAAGGGACCCAAAGGCAGCAAGGGGCACGGCGGCATGTCGCGTGCACAGAACACTGCCGGGCGTAATCGCGCGGCCCAGGGGCGTCAGGGCGCCAACGGAGGCGGGCGTCGCAACTAGGGCAGCGGTGCTGTCGCTGCGTCCATCCCACACGCGTGGCGCAGCGAGCGCATTGCCTCAACGAGGATGACGCCGGCGATAGCGACCGTGATTATCACGTCGAACGGTGTGTTCACAAACCAGAGCAACGTCATGAAATACGACCCGGCATTAAAGGCAAAGTGCAGCAGGATCGTGTAGCGGAGCTTTCCGGTCGTCACGAGCACCCAACCAAAGATGAGGCCGGCGGCACCCGCGTAGCAACCCTGTACCCAATTCATGTGCATAAAACCGAAGATCGCCGCCTGCAGCACAATCGCCGCGGCGATACCCCACGTGCTTGGGGCCGCCCAGGGCACCATGGCGCCACTCTGCGCGCTCACACGACGCCGGCACTTCCAAAGTGGGCGGCACTGCGGATTAAACGCTCGGAGCGAAAACTCAAAAATAATGCCGCGCACCAGCAGCTCTTCACAAAATGGGGCGCCGAGCACCGTGGTCAGGACGGCAAGAAGGTTGGTATCGTCCAAGCCTGTTTCCTCGACGAGCTCGCTATAGTCCGCCGCAACCTCGGGCAGCAGCGACAGCACGCCGTCGCATAGGTAGCTAATGACCACCTGCATGGATAGGCCGATCACGACAACGTATGCGATGCGCTTCCATGCAGCATTTGCTCCCCCGCCGAGCGGGCGTTCACCTTGCCGGCGCGCCATGAAGGAGCGGGGCCACAGATAGCGCCACCACAGCAGCGCCATCAAAAACGACGCCGTCTGAGCGGCGGCCTGAAACCATTGAATATCGAGATTGTCGATCGGGAAACCCGTCAGTGCCGACACGATGTCCAGCGCGGAGAACAAAACAATGCTCAGGGCAATATCGGCAGCGACGACACCAAAACAGGCAAGCGCCCAAACCAGCGCATTGAGCATGCCAACCTCCTCAAAACCCGGCACTTGGGGACAGTCATTGTTGATGAGAATCGGGCGCAGCGCCAAAAGCCCCGTTGGGTGAAATGTCGAACGGGAAGGTGCCGCAGCGATTGAACGCGGCGATGAACATGCGGATGGCGTTGGACGGCGTGGTGCCCACGAGCTGGGTTGCCGCCGCGAAGGCCGCCTTTTCCTCGGGCAAGACCTTCGCGACAACCGGGGTCATGTGTTCTGCCATGGCGCTTCCTTTTTGAAACGACGGTGGTGCGGATAGATGCGGGCCACGCGGCTGGGCGACGGGCTGTGAAGGCAACCCGATTGGCCCGCATCCGGAGTTTGTTTCTGCGGCGTTGGTATTACTTGGTATCCCTAAGTATTACCCCGCAGATAGAATACCACAACCGACCCCATGGGGACGGAGGAAAACGGATCATTTTGTTGCTGAGTTAGTATTTAGAGCGTGATGATGTCCGAGATATCGAGGGCCTGAGCGTCGGCGACATCGTGCGATGCAAGCAGCAGCATACGGCCGTCGAGCAAGTCGAGCACGACCTCGGCGCATGCGTCGCGCGCAGCGGTATCTAAACCGGTAAAGGGCTCGTCAAGAATCACCGCGCCGCCCGGGCACAGCAGGGCTCGAGCGATCTCGACGCGACGGCGCTGCCCGCCCGAAAGCTCGGCCACGCGAGCATGTACATCGACCCCCGGCACCAGCAGGCGCAACAGGGCCGCAGCACTCGAGGCGTCCACGCGTGCATCGGCGCACACTAGCACGTTATCCAGCGCCGCGGCGGACTCGACCAAGCGTGCATCCTGAAACACCATCGAGCACGGCGCGCACTCCCCCGCTGCCAACGAAAGCAGCGTCGACTTGCCCATGCCCGAAGCGCCCATCACACAGATACGCCCACCCGCGGGCACGTTGAGCACCAGACCATCCAGCGCCGGCGCCCAGGGCGCACGATCGCCCACGGCAAGCGCAAGCTCCGCCGCAGCGCCATCGCCCGCAGCCCTCGCACGCCCGCGCAGCCCATGCCCATGCGCCCGCACGGCCGCACGCCACGCCGCGGGTCCCGAAGCCCGCAGCAACCACACCAGCACACGCTCGCATGCCCACGATGCCGCCACGACTAGCACGGTCCAAGCCAGTAGGTCAGCCGTCTCGATGAGCAGCTTCGCCTGATAGATGCGTTCGCCCACGGTGCCCGTCGCCATGCCGATCAGCTCCGCCGCCACACCGGCCTTCCAGCTCATGCCAATCACGGCGCGGGCGCACGAAAGCACAAACGGCAGGACTTCGCGCCAGGTGTGGGCGCAAAACAGTCGCCAGCCCCGCACGCCATGCAGGCGGAACATCTGCTTCAGCGGCTTATCCACTTGCGCCAAGCCCTCGACCAGCGAAAAATACACGCCTGGAAGTGCCATCAAAAAGACCGCGGCGATGCTCACGCGCGCCGACCCCAACCAAATGAGCAGCAGGACCACCACGCAGGCAACCGGTGTCGCCTTTACAAACGACAGCGCCGGAGCCACCAGGCGCGCAAACGCCCGCGACCGTGACGAAATCCCGGCAAGCACGCCGCCACACACCGCGGCAAACACCAGTCCGCCCAATATTCGCACGCCCGAGCCCGCCAAAATCACCCAGGTACCGTCATCGCACACCAGGCGCAGCAGCGCCAAGGCAACAGCACCCGGCCCCGGCAAGATCAGCGGCTGCGCTACCAACGCCGCCACCAGCACCCACACGGCAAGCCAAAAGGCGGCGACGGCACCTGCTGCCGCCACCGCCTTCATACGCTCTGTCATTTGTCGAGCAAACGCATGCACGGGCTACTCCATGTAGTAGAAATCATCAGCCGGGAGCTTGCCACCCACGGCACTCGCGTCCGCGTCGGACAGCACCTGCAGATACCCGCTAAGTGCCGCCTTCATATCCTTCCCCGTCTGGCACACGAGCATGCACCCGGGAATCGCCTTTTCGGCAATCGTGGCGTTATCCACGATGCCCGCATCGACCACGGCCTGCGCCCAGTCTGACGGCGCCGCATTGACAGCCTTCACGCTCGCCTCATGGCAGCTCAGGAATTCCGCCACGGCCTCGGGATGTTCCTCGGCAAACGCGCGGCGCACCACGGTCACGCCCGTCAGCAAGCGCGAACCCGTGTCACCTGCCAGCTCGTCCCACACATCGGTCAGGCTCACCGGCGCCGACAGTTTGCCTTCGCTCTTTGCGATGGCAGCGGTCTTGAACGGCTCCGGCAGCACGCCCACGGCGGACGGGTCGGCAAGCAGGGCCGACAGCACCTCGGTGGGCTCGCTCTTAAACTCGAGCGTCACCTGGCCGGTCAGGCCCGCGCGCTCCAGCAGGTAGTTCATGACGTACTCCGGCGTGGTGCCCTTGCCCGTCATGTAGACGGTATGGCCCGCCAGATCGCCAAACGAGGCCACACTCGCGTCGCCCGTCACAACGTTCAGCACGCCCAGCGTGTTGATGTCGATGACCTGCACCGCGCCCTCGGTCTTGTTGTAGAGCACGCTCGCCACGTTGGCGGGCACCAGGGCAATGTCGATATCGCCCTGAATGACCTTGGGCACAATCTCGTCGGCGGCAGTGTTGATCGCAAAGTCGAACTCATTGTCCGTCTCGCCATCGGCAGCCTGGTCCATAAACTGCACCAGGCCAATCGAGGTCGGCCCCTTGAGCGAGGCGACGTGTACCTCGACCGGCTCTGCAGCAGCACCGGCGCCGTCCGTGGCAGCCGAGCCCGCGGCGGACCCGGCACCGGCAGCCCCGCCGCCACAGCCCACGAGCGCAAGCGACAGAGCGCCCGCGGCGAGCGCCGAGGCAAACCCCCGGCGCGACATCTCAAAATCAAACGCGCGCATCGCTAGCACGCCCCCTCGTTAGGCATCGACCAGGCGTGATGGTCGGTATGCAGCAGCTCCTCGGCCAGCGGCGAGAGCGGCTCGCCCAAGAACTCGCGGTAGCACGCCTGGACATCGGGATTCTCGTGCGAGAAGCGAATGTCCGCAGCGGCATCCAGGCCCCACAGCACCTGGCCGCGCTCAGCTGCCAGCTCGCAGCCGTCGTGGATGGGCTGACCGCCGCCACCGACGCAGCCGCCGGGGCACGCCATGACCTCAACGAAGTCATAGCTCACACGGCCATCGCGAATCGCGTCGAGCAGACGGGCGGCGTTGCCCAGTCCGTGCGCCACGGCGACGTGCACCCTGGTGCCCTCGATATCGGCCACTGCTTCCTTCCAGCCGTCCAGACCGCGCACGTCGGTGAAGAAGTCGGCGTCGGGGTTCTTGCCCGTCACCAGGTAATAGGCCGAGCGCACGGCGGCCTCCATCACGCCGCCCGTGGCGCCAAAGATCACACCCGCGCCCGTGCCAAAGCCCAGCGGCGTATCAAGCGGCTCCTCGGTAAGCGTGTCCACGCTCACGTGGCTCGCGCGGATCATGCGCACCATCTCGCGCACCGTCAGTGCAACGTCCACGTCGGGCGCGCCGCCCTCGCCCATCATGCTCGGCAGCGCACACTCGGCCTTCTTGGCCGTGCATGGCATAACGGACACCACGAACAGACGCTCGGGCTCCACGCCCAGCACCTTGGCGTAGTAGGTCTTGGCGATGGCGCCGAACATCTGCTGCGGCGACTTTGACGTGGACAGGCTGTCGACAAACTCGGGGTAACGTGCCTTCACAAAGCGCACCCAGCCCGGGCAGCAGCTCGTGAACATGGGCCAGCCGTGGGTGTCGCCCTCGCCCTTGACGGCCTTCCCTAGGCGCTCGAGCAGTTCGGAGCCCTCCTCCATAATGGTGAGGTCGGCCGAGAAATCGGTGTCGAACACGTACTCAAAGCCAACGCGGCGCAGGGCGCAAGCCAGGCGCTCAACGGTGGCCTCCTCGCGCGGAATGCCGAGCTCCTCGCCCCAGGCGCTACGCACGGCCGGCGCAATCTGCACCAGTACGATCTTGTCGGGATCGGCGATGGCGTCGAACACGGTCTCGGTATCGTCACGCTCGCGCAGGGCGCCCGTCGGGCAATGCGTGATGCACTGACCGCACGCGACGCAATCGGTCTTGCCGATCGGCGCACGCCCGCGGGTGCCCACGGCGGTATGCGTGGCGCGGTTGGTCAGGTCCCAAATCCCTAAGCCCTGCACGCTCTCGCACACCTTGATGCAGCGCATGCATTTGATGCACTTGTCGTTATCGCGGATGATGGGGAAATCGAAGTCCCAGCCCTCGCGCGCCAGGTGCTGCTCGTACGGCAGATAGAAGATACCCAGGTCGTTGGCGATGGTCTGCAGGTTGCAGTTACCACTGCGCACGCAGCTCGTACAGCGCGAGTCGTGCTGGGACAGCAGCAGCTGCACGTTGGTGCGACGCGCCTCGCGGACCTTGGGGCTGTTGGTGTGGACCACCATGCCGTCGAGCACGTAGTTGTTGCAGGCGGCAACCAGCTGGTCGCAGCCCTCAACCTCGACCACGCATACGCGGCAGCCGCCGATCTCGTTTAGATCGCGCAGGTAGCACAGGGTGGGAATCTGGATGCTGACGGACTTGGCCGCATCCAGGATCGTGGTGTGCTCGGGAACCACGACCTCGCAATTATCGATAGTGAGCTTGACCATGTTATGCGCTCCGTTTTCGGTGTTGTCGCTGACGGTGGTGTTGTTGGGCTCTACCATTCCAGGTTCCTCCCTCCGCGGAACGCGCCAAAGCCAAAGTGATCGCAACGCAGGCAGCGGCTCGCCTCCTGGCGCGCCTCCTGCTCGGTGAGACCCTGCTCGACCAGATTCCAATCGTGAATACGCTCGCCGGCCTCGCGCTCGCCCAGCTCGCAGCGGCCGCACTCGTGCTTGCCCTTAAACTGGACGGTCGGCAGCTCCACGTCGAGCTTGATCTTGTGGTCGAAGCCCAGGTAGCGGTCGATATTTGCCGAAGCCACGCGGCCGGCGTTGATGGCGCGGATAACGGTGGCGGGGCCGGTCTGGCAGTCACCGCCGCTAAAGAGGCCATCGAAGTTGGGCACGGCACCGTCCGAGTCGGTGACCACGCAGCCCCACTTGCAGGCAATGCCCATCTCCTCAAACGGCTTGGAATCGATGTCCTGGCCAATGGCCACAAACACGCGCTCGCAGGGAATGACGCGCTCGGGCGTGGCGGCGGCACGCGGGGCCGGACGCCCACGACGGGGCTCGCCGATAATCTGCGGCTGCACGCGCAGGCCGCTCACGCGACCGTCCTCGCCCGTCTCGATGGCGAGCGGGGCCGTCAGCTCCAGCACCTCGCAGCCCTCGGCCTGGGCGCCGGCGATCTCGGCGTCCTGGGCCGTCATGTCGCAGATGCGACGGCGGTAGACGATGCTCACCTTTTCGGCACCGCAGCGCACGGCGGAGCGCGCCACGTCCATGGCCACGTTGCCGCCGCCGATGACGCACACGCGCTGGCCGCTCAGGTCGGGCAGCTCGTCGTCGCCGATGGCGCGCAGCATCTTGACGGCCGACTCCACGCCGAGCGCTTCCTCGCCCGGAAGGCCGAGCTTCTTATCGCTGTGGGCGCCAATGGCCAGGTAGACGGCATCGAACTCGTCGCGCAGGCGGGCAAGTTCCTCGCCGTTGACGGAGTGATCGAGCTCAACGTCGATGCCGGCGCTCAAGATCCAGTCGATCTCGGCCTGCAGGCGCTCGCGCGGCAGACGATAGCTGGGGATGCCATAGCGCAGCATGCCGCCCAGGTGGTGGCGCTGCTCAAAGATGGTCACCTTATGGCCCATCACGGCCAGGTAGTAGGCGCAGGAAAGGCCGGCCGGGCCGCCGCCGATCACGGCGACGCGCTTGCCGGTGTTGTCCACTACATGCGGCTTGTGGTCGTTGAGGTCACTGTGCTCGACGGCAAAACGCTTGAGGGCGAGGATGTTCATGGGGTCGTCGACCATGCCACGGCGGCAGTGCATCTCGCAGGGATGCTCGCACACCAGGCCGCAGACGAGCGGCAGCGGATTGTTCTTGCGGATGACCTTGACGGCGTCGGCATAGCGGCCGGCCTCGACCAGCGAAATGTACCCGGGAATGTCGACGTGCGCCGGGCAGCCCGAAACGCACGGGACGCGGGCCTCGCGGTCAAAGCCGCAGGAGTGCTCGCGGATGTGATGCTCAAAATCGTCGCGGAAGCCGCGAATGGCCGTGAGTGCCATGGCGCCAGCTTCGTAGCCGATGGCGCAGTCGCTCGAAAGGTAGATGGTGCGGGCGGTGCGCTCAATCAAGTTGAGCGTGGACTCGTCGGCGCGGCCCTCGAGCACATCGGCGAGCAGGTCGCTCAGCGCGCTCAGGCCCACGCGGCAGGGCGTGCACTTGCCGCAGCTCTGGGTGGAGCACAGATTGACGAGCGCTGCCGTAAACTCAACGGGGCACGGGGCGAGCGAACTCACCGCCAGACGACGTCCGAGCGCATCGTGCAGGTCGTCCATGACGGCCTGAGCGTGGCTGCGTTCCATTACGTGCAGTCGAGCCATAAGATCCCCTCTCACATGGCAGCCCGGAGGCGAGGCCGGGCGAAGTTGTTACACGCAACACACTGACCTAAAAATGTGTCTGGTTACAACACACATCGGCAGGCGGTATCAAAGCCGCCCCTCAGCGGTGATAAACACCTTTACCGCAGATGAACGCCATATTTGATAAAACGCATTACCAAAAAGGCGGCACTTAGGGACGTTCCTTATCTGCCGGCACCCGGGGACACTCCTTGTTTTGGTACACACGGCAAACAAAAAGGACCCCGAGCGTTGTGTGCTCGGGGCCCCTACTCGCCTCGCTTTAGTGCGCGATACGCATGCTATTTGCGCTTGCCGCCGCCGTCACCGGGGCGACGTGAGCTGCCGCCGCGCTTGCCGCCACGGCTGTTGCCATAGCTGCCACGGTTATCGCGACCGCCGGCACGACCGCCGCGGGAGCCGGCCTGGTTGCCGCCACGCCCGCCGCGATAGCCGCCACGGCGCTCCTCGCGGGTGTCGTCGTAGTTACGCCAGTCATCGCGACGATCGCGGCTGGCACGCGGGTCGCGACGATCACGCGACTCATTCGAACGACCGGCGCCGCTGCGGCCACCGTTGCCACGAGCGCCCTCGCGGCCTCCGCGCTCGTCAAAGCGCTTGCCGCCGCGGGCACCACGCTCGTCACGCGAACCACGGCCTTCGCCGCCACGGCGCTCATCGCGCCCGCCGTGCTCGTCATCACGACCGGAACGACGACGGTCGCTCGAGCCGCGCTTGCCGCCGCGCGAACCACGGCCCTCGTCCTCGCGCTCAACACGACGGCGGCCACCACGGTCCTCGTCCTCGCGGCGACGGCGGTGTGCCTCGCCCTGGAACTGCTTGGCACGGCGCTCGGCACGGTTGCCGCGCGGGGCCTGCTCGACGGCAGCACCACCACCGCGCTCCTCGGCAGCCACCTCGCGAGCAACGCTCTCAACAGCCTCGTCCACGCGAGCCTGAACGCCCTCGCGCACGCGGGTCTTGCCGCCGCGCTTGGGACGGCTCGGGCGCTCGCCGTCGCCACGACGCTCGTCGCGACCGCGGTTGGAACGACCGGCCACATCGCCGTAATCGTCGCCGTTGCGCTTGCCGTCGCGACGCGCCTGCTCAAGCTTCTTCTTACTCTTTGACTTGCCGCGCTTGGTCTTCTTCTTCACCTTAAAGGCCGCAGGGTCGCGCTCGGGATCAACCGCGGGCGGATTGGGACCCACATGCAGGTCGCCGGCCTCGTAGATGTCGGCGGTCTTGTCCATGAGCTTCTCGATCTCGTAAAACTCGTCGACATCCTGCTCGGTCACAAACGTGATGGCCCAGCCCAGCTCGCCGGCGCGGCCCGTGCGGCCGATGCGGTGGATGTAGTCGGTCGGCTCGGCCGGCACGTCAAAGTTCACGACGTAGCGCACGTCGCTAATGTCGATGCCGCGGGCGAGAACATCGGTTGCCACCAGCACGTCGACGGTGCCGTCGCGGAAGGCAGAAAGCGCGCGCTCGCGCTGGGCCTGGCTGCGGTTGCCGTGAATCGCGGCGGCCTTGATGCCCTTACGCTCCAGACGACGGCAGCAGCTGTCGGCGCGATGCTTGGTGCGCATAAAGACAATGGTGCGCTCCGGACCCTCCTTCTTGAGAAACTCGGGCAACAGGTTGTTCTTGGCCTCGATGGACACCGGGAACACAAACTGGTCGACGGTGTCGGCAGTCGACGTGGCGGGCGCGATCTCCACGCGGGCCGGGTCGCTCACCAGGTCGGTGATCTCGCCCACGGCCTCCTCGTCGAGGGTCGCCGAGAACAGCAGCGTCTGACGCTCGGCCGGCGTCTCGCGCACAATGCGGCGGACGGCGGGCAAAAAGCCCATGTCGAGCATGCGGTCGGCCTCGTCGAGCACCAGCACCTTGACCTCGTCCAGGTGGCAAGCGCCCTGCTCGATCAAATCGACCAAACGGCCCGGCGTGGCGACCAGGATGTCGCAGCCGTACTTGAGGGCAGCGGTCTGCGGCTTGTAGCTCACGCCGCCCACGACGGTCACGGCGACATGACCGGTGACGTCGGCGATCTTGCTCGCGACCTCGTCGATCTGCTGGGCAAGCTCGCGCGTGGGGGTGATGACGAGCATCACGGGGCCGCGGCCGTTGCCCTCGGGCTTTTTAGCGCCGCGACGGCGGTTGCGGCCGCTGCGCTCGCGCACGGGCTTGGGCGGAGCGATGTGCTCCAGATTGTTCATGGTCGGCAGCAAAAATGCTGCCGTCTTGCCGGTGCCGGTCTGGGCGGCGGCAAGCAGGTCGCGGCCCTCGAGCACCACGGGGATGGAGCCGGCCTGAACGGGCGTGGGCGCCGTGTAGCCCAGGTTCTCGATAGCACGAAGCATTTCGTCGGAAAGGCCCAGCTCGTCAAAGGCGGGCAGGCTCTCGGTAGCGGACTCGACGGCCTGGGCGGCACTGGCCTCATCGGCGGCATCGAAGGCAGCCTGGGTCATGACCTCGCGGGTCTCGTCCAGAATCTCGGCGTCTGTGACGTCGGATACAGAATTACGCATATGTTGTTGTTCCTTATCTGCACGCGCAATGGGCACGGCATGCGGCCGCGCGGGCGTGCTTGGTAGTGCGCTAATACATACAAAAACGGGTGCGCACAGAGAGGACGTTGCTCAGCACGCTGGCGATCGCTTTGGCAGCCCTATCACGCGCCGTCCAGACGCAGCAGCTCTAAGCGATGGAGCAGATTCGCCGCCGGTTAGTATACCCGTGCTTCGCATGCCCCCACGTAAACCACAGATGACGAGGCGGACGAGGTGGGCCCGGCCGATTATCTCAATCTGTAACAGATGCAGGGCAAAACCGGGTTCAGATGTTACAGAACAAGACAGAGGGGGATTTCCGTTCAGTCCAAACCAAATCTCTCAGTCTTCCTGCAATTTCGAACATGTGGCCTATAATGTTGCTTTGGTTACGCTACATATTGCGCAGCCATTTAATACGTCGCCCACCGGGGCCATTAATTCCTATCGCCTTATTGGCTAGGAAGCAATCAAAGGAGGTATCCGTGGCAGCAGAGACACCTTGCTCGGTCCTCTATAACGATATTCGCTCGTTCGGCGGTCTTAGACATCTCGAGATCGCCCGAATGCTCATCAATGGAAACTCTTATCTCGGCAGTACCCTGCTCGAGAAATGCTCTTCCAACCGCTCGTATCTCACCCGTTACATCGTCCATCGCGAGCCTGACCAGTGCGCGCCCTCCATCTACAGCGACTTTACCGTCGCCACGCTCAACCTTTCCTCGGCAATCTGCAGCAAGCTCGGCGGCGGCGAGTCCGCCTATCGGGCAATCGCCGAGCACTATCGCGGTCCGGCCGCCAACGAAATGATGTCGGCTCTCGCCAGCTACAAGCTGGACAGCCGCCTATATGCAAATGCCCTCAATCGCATCGACAACTTTGACGGCAATGCCGTGCGCGAGAAAAGCACGCTTTACCTTATGCTCTTTGTGGCAACGGGGGCGCTCGCCGATCCCGTTCAGGGCGTGGCCACCGTCGAGCGCTTTTGCGACAGCAAGACAGGCGGGCACTTTGGCACCACCGAAACTACCGTCGGACGTGGCTTTATGAGCAGCCTGGAGCAGCCGCGCACCGTCGCTCCCAACCTCGGTCTGCTCAGAACCCATGCCGACAACTGCGCCGACATGCAAATCCATCCCCTCACACGCGATCCGCGCGGCACCGTGATTGGTTCTTTGCCCAAAACCTCGCCCAGCATCACCGATGTGGGCGCCGACGCATCGCGCGAGCATCTTCGCATTTGGCTTGAGGGTGAGCACTGGTACGCCCAGGGCCTTGGATCGACCAACGGCACGGTACTCGAATCGGGTGCAGGCGACGGCGATATTGTGATTGAGCCGCCGCGCGACCAACGCGAGCCCGGCAAGATCTATCCCCCGGTGGAAATCGAAAACAGCGACAGGCTCCATCTGGGTCTCTACACGACATTTCTCGTCATTGTGGACTAGCACGGACGGCGATCGAAAGACGGTCGCCGTCCGTCTTTCGTCTTCTACCTTCTGCATCGTAAACGACAATACTCAGCGGTATACATGGGCAGTGCGGCTATCATGGTACTTTACCGATATCCGCACTGCTCGCGTAAACGTGCGGTAACCCATGCCAGACAAAGGAACGCCATGGATACTACCGATAGCGCCTATGGCGACAAACTCATCCGTCTCGATACGTTCGATACCGCCGTGGCGGTCGACCCCAGCGCCGAGGACGACGCCAAGCGTCGGTTTATGACGCTTATTCTCCAGACGGACCACCGCAACAACGGCAATATCGGGCACGTGCTTCGCGCGACCAACACAAGCGGCGAGGTCTTTGCCGTCAAGCTGCTCAAGGACAACGCCATCCTTTCCGGCCAAGCCCCCGACCGTTCCGCCGAGCAATCGGCAGCGCACCTGGCCAACACCGCTGCGCTGTTCGAGGAGTACCGTCATCTGTGTACCGTCTCGCACCTGCGCGGATTTCCGCGCGTCTACGGCTACGGATCGTGCGAGGATGACCCGCTCATCCTCATGGAGTGGGTCGAGGGCACCTCACTCAAGCAGGCGCTGCCCCTGCTTCCTCACGACGCCTCGGGCGGGCTGACCACCCAGATGGTCGCCGCCGTCGGAAACGCCGTGCTTCGTGCGCTCTTGATGACCCAAGGCCTTGTGAATCCGGTCGTCCATCGCGACCTGTCGCCTGCCAATATCATGTTCCGCACCACCAGCCGAACGCTCGAGCAGCAGATTGCTGATTGTTCCTTTGACCCCTGCCTCATCGACATGGGCTCCGCGACCATGGCTCTCGGCGACGACACGATCACCCGGCGCGCCGACATCTGGCGCTTTGCCACGCCCGCATACGCCGCGCCCGAGATGCTCACGCAGGATATCGAAGGCATCGCGGCCCTTCGCCGCTCGCCCGCCATCGATGTCTACGCGCTTTCGAGCATTCTGTACCAGCTCTACAGCGGTCGTAAACCGTTCGATGCCGAGTCGACGGGCGCTGCGGCAACCGGCTCGTTCTATCTCATAAAGACCAAGACCAAACCGGCGCCGCTCGAACCGCGCTGCGAGGGTGACAACGCGCTTGTCCAGATCATCATGAAAGGCATCTCGGTCGAACAGGGCGATCGCCCTACCGAGCAGCAAATGCTCGAGGTGCTCTCGACATACCTCCCCGCTGCAGAATCTGAGGACCGCGAGGGTGCAGGAGACGAGGCCGCAATTGATATCGATTCTGGCACGCACCTTAAGGTCGACGTCGCCGGCGAGCGCGCACGAGAGATCCTGGAGCAGGCCCGTCACGATGCCATGACCCGCCGCCGCTTTGTCATCGGCGGCGTCGTTGCAGCCGTTGCGGGGCTCGGCGTTATCGGGGCGGCAACCCATGGCTTTGGCATCCCCGACTACCTGGACGGCATCCGCGGTTCACTTGACGACTACGCCTGGGATCAGCTGCAGGAAATTTCGCTCAAGATTAAGGCCGCCGAGACCCGTAGCGAGGCACGCGAGATTGCCAAGCGCTACCACCTGCTCGACGTTGATGGGCATATCCCCTATCCGTGCACCAAGCGTGTGAAGCTCGCCAACGGGCTGGAGGTCGGCGCTCAGCTTGTGGGCATCCGTCACGATGAGCTTCTGGACGGGACGGGCAAGGCCGGGCTGACGTTTATGTTCGACGCGGGTATTGCCGAGCGCGATGCTGCGACTGAACCGCCGAGCGCCGGCTGGGCAGATTGCGAGCTGCGGGAATGGCTCGACGGCGACGGCCTTAAGCTGCTGCCCAACGAGTTGCGCGCGCTCATCAAAGGGGTCAAGAAGGTCTCGAACAATGTGGGCGCCGCCAACAGTGCATCGTGTCTGAGCGAGTTGCCCGCAACCCTTTGGCTGCCCGCCATGGTCGAGCTGTGCGGTACGCAACCGCCCGATTCGTTTGCCGAGGGCTATCACTACCTGGCAGACATCTACAACGGCGAGGGCAAGGAGTATCAGCTCTTCCGCGAGCTCAAGGTGAGCCCGTATTCCACGAACGAGACGATGGTCCGCCAGTGGAAGGGCAAGGACACCTGCTGGTGGGAGCGCACGGTGAGCCCTGACACATCGGAGAGTGGAGGCACGCTCTATATGAACCGCGTGGGGCACGACGGCGACGTCTTTACGTACGCAACGCCTGCGGAAGAGCCAAACAAGCTAATCTGTGTGATCCCCGGGTTCTGTATCTAGGCGGCGGGCGTCTTGCCGTGACGGGACCCCTCCCCGGCAATTGTCTCGATCTGTAACAGTTAGAACCCAAAAACCGGTCTAGATGTTACAGATCGAGACGTTAGTTTTCGGCCGAAATGTTTGTCTAAATCTGTAACAGCTATGGTTCAAAAACCGGTCCAGACGTTACAGATTGAGATGTTTGGCAAAGACGACCGCCGATTGAGCAGCCACCCTCATCTGTAATGAAAAGTCATACATTCCAACTACTACTAGACACCCCCAGGGGGTATGGGTGTATAGTATCGGTTGGTTAACATTTCCGACACTACGTCACAGAAAGGAGAAGCCATGGCTCAAGATAAATTCGATGTAGGCGGCATGACGTGCGCCGCCTGCCAGGCGCACGTAGACCGCGCCGTGAGCAAGCTCGACGGCGTCCAAAGCGTCGCGGTCAATCTGCTCGCCGGCTCTATGCTGGTGGACTACGACCCCGCGCAGGTCACCCCCGACGACATCTGCACCGCCGTCGATCGCGCTGGCTACTCGGCCTCACCCGTCAGCGCGGGCACCGAAGCCGCCCCAAGCGGCAGCGCGCAAGCCAGGTCCGGCGCCGCCCATATGGAGTCGCCCACCAAAAAGCTGGAGGTCGCCGCCTCCGCCATGCGCACCCGCCTCATCATCTCGATCATCTTCCTCATCCCGCTGTTCTACATAGGCATGGGCCATATGCTCGGCTGGCCGCTACCCGGCATCTTCACCGACCACACCCACAGCATGACGCTCGCGCTTACCGAGCTCGTCCTGCTCATCCCTATCGTCTACGTCAACGACGCGTACTTTATCAACGGCTTCAAATCGCTCGCGCACGGCGCACCCACCATGGATGCGCTCATCGCGGTCGGCGCTACCGCGTCCATCGCCTGGTCGCTCTACGCTATGTTTATCATGGCCGACCAGCTGGCCGCCGGGCAGGTCCACAATGCCATGATGACGGGCATGGACAACCTGTATTTTGAGAGTGCCGGCACGATCCTGTCGCTCGTCACCGTGGGCAAATACCTCGAGACGCGCAGTAAGTCCAAGACCGGCGGTGCCATCGAGGCGCTGATCGACTTGGCGCCCAAGACCGCGACCGTCGTGGCCGATGACGGCAGCGAGACCACCGTCGACGTCGATGCTATCCTGCCCGGCCAGGTGCTGCGCGTGCGCCCCGGCGAGTCCATCCCCGTCGACGGCGTGGTACTCGAGGGCGCCTCGGCCGTCGATGAAAGCGCGCTGACCGGCGAGTCCATCCCTGTGGAAAAGACCGCCGGCGACACCGTCAACGCCGCCACGGTCAACCGCACCGGATCGTTTACCTTCCGTGCCACGCGCGTGGGCGCCGACACGTCGCTCGCCAAGATCATCCAGCTCGTCGAGGACGCCAACGCCACCAAGGCGCCCATCGCCCGCATGGCCGATAAGGTCGCCGGCGTGTTCGTACCCGTCGTGCTTGCGATCTCGGCCGTGACTTTTGTGGCGTGGATGGTACTGACCGGCAGCGTCAACGAAGCGCTCATCTCCGCCGTGGCCGTGCTGGTGATCAGTTGTCCGTGCGCGTTGGGCCTGGCCACGCCGGTCGCCATTATGGTCGGCACCGGCAAGGGCGCCGAGATGGGCATTCTGTTTAAGAGCGCCGAGGCGCTGGAGAATCTGCGCAACGTGGGCACCGTGGTGCTCGACAAGACGGGCACCGTTACCCGCGGCAAGCCGGCCGTAACCGACATTGTGGTTGCCGAGCGCGTCGACGGCGCGCCCGTCATGAGCGAGAAAGCGCTGCTCAAGCTGGCCGCCGCACTGGAGCGCCAGAGCGAGCATCCGCTGGCAGAGGCGATTATGGCCGAGTGCGAGACACGCGGAATCGTCGCGCGCATGGTCGAGGACTTTGCCGCCGTGCCCGGCCGTGGCGTCACGGCGCGCGAAGGTCAAAACGCCATTGCCGCCGGCAACGTGCAGCTGATGAACGAGCTGGGAGTCACCGTGCCCGAGGGGCTCGCCGAGCAATTTGCCGCCGAGGGCAAGACGCCGCTGTTCTTTGCCAAGAACGGTGAGCTTGCCGGTACCATTGCCGTGGCCGATGAGGTTAAGGAGACGAGTGCCAGAGCCATTGCCGCGCTGCGCTCGCTCGGCGTCGACGTGCGCATGCTCACCGGCGATAACCGCGTGACGGCCGAGGCCATCGCCCGCCGCGTGGGGCTCACCAGCGAGCAGGTCATCGCCGACGTTCTACCCGCCGACAAGGAGCGCCACGTGCGCGAACTGCAGGACGCGGGCGGCAAGGTCGCCATGGTGGGCGACGGTATCAACGACTCCCCCGCCCTGGCGCGCGCCGACGTGGGCCTTGCCATCGGCACCGGCGCCGACATCGCCAAGGAGGGCGCCGACGTGGTACTCATGCGCAGCGACCTCATGGACGTCGCCCGCGCCATCGAGCTTTCGCGCGCCACGATCCGCAACATCAAGCAGGACCTGTTCTGGGCGCTGTTCTACAACGGCATCGGCATTCCGCTGGCGGCGGGCGTGTTCTTCCCGCTCACCGGATGGCAGCTTTCGCCGATGTTTGGCGCCGCGGCCATGAGCCTGTCGAGCGTATGTGTCGTAAGCAACGCTCTGCGCCTAAAATCCTTTAAGCCCAAAGTGGCAAAATAGGATCGCCATTAAGTCCATTTAGAACGGGTTTTCCAGGTGCCCGAGATTGACCTGAAAGAGGAGCGACGCGTACTTTGGTACGCGAGCGACGGCTTGAAGGTCAAGGTCGGGTGCCTGGGAAAGCCGACACAACAGAGAGGAATACCCATGCGTTTCACAATCAAGACTTCGGGCCTCATGTGCGGCCACTGCGACGCCACCGTCGAGACGGCGTTGCTCAACGTGGCCGGCGTGACCGACGCCGACGCCGATCACGAGACTCAGACCGTACAGGTGGAGTGCGCCGACACCGTGACCGCTGAGCAGCTCGCTGCCGCCGTCGAGGGCGCCGGCGAGAAGTTCCACGCCCTTTCGGTGACCGCCGCATAACGACCCGCACGTACCCCCGACCAGAAACGAGGACCCGCCATGATGGCAGACCACAAATCGGTGACCCGCATGCTCAAGACGGCACGCGGCCAGATCGACGGCATCCTGCGGATGGTCGAGGAGGACCGCTACTGCGTCGATATTTCCACGCAGCTCATGGCCACACAGGCGCTCCTCGCGCGCATTAACGCCGACGTGCTCAAGGCGCATATCGAGGGCTGCGTGACTTCGGCAATCGAATCGGGCGACGAAGACCTCAAAGCCGCCAAGCTCGCCGAGATCGAACGCGTCGTCGACAAGCTCTCCAAGTAATTGGGGCATTGGGGACAGACTTCTTTGCATCATCTTGGCGTATCGGGGACAGGTACGTTTGCACCACCTTGGTGCAGATTGGCCTGTCCCCCTTGCCCCAAATCGGGTATAAAGGCGTGCAGCATATCGAACGAAAGGCAATTTGCATGAATGACTTTATGAAGGGTCGCAATGGTGCCGATGAACTCACCATCGTGATGGGTTTTGCCGGCATCGTCATCGCGATGATCGGATCGATAGCCCACATCCAGTGGCTCAGCTGGATTGCCATCGCCGTAATCGTGATTGGCGTGCTGCGCGGCCTGTCCAAAAACATCGATGCGCGTCGCAAGGAAAACGCTGCCTTTGTCGCCGCGACCGCGAACGTCCCCGGCTTGGGCAAGTTCGTCGCCAGCTTGGGCGGCGGCGCTGCAGCGGCCAGCACCTCGCGCGCGGCTGGAACGAGCAAGGAAGACTTTGAGCGTGCCAAGCGCACGGCTAAGAAGATGTGGAAGGGCCGCAAAACTACGGCATACCTCAAGTGCCCCAACTGCGGCCAGATGCTCTCCGTCCCCAAGGGCAAAGGCAAGATCCGCGTCACCTGCCCCAAGTGCCACGCCAAGATGGAAACCCGCTCCTAGCGCCCGCACGCGGGACAAATTAATCAGGTTTGTTTGTCCCAAATCTTAAGTATTTGTTCGATAAAAAAGCCGAGGCCTCGTGTTGAGACCTCGGCTTTTTGCATGCGGCAACGGAGCTGCCCCTTTGTCACATCTACGCCACACCGTCGCGGGCCAGCTCCTCAGCCAGCGCTTCGGCAGGCATGGCCATAATCGCGTCGAGCTCGGCGCCCACCTCGGGAATACGCTTCACCTTGAGCTTGCGTACCAGATCACCGCGACACATCACATGCGTCGGCTCACGCAGAGCGCACAGGTCATCGAGCGGATTCTTGCGCGTCACCAGGATATCGGCGGCCTTGCCGCACTCGATCGCACCGGTCTCGCCGCCCAGCCCCAGCAGCTCGGCGTTGACTTGCGTAGCCGTATGCAGCGCGAAGGCGTTGCTCACACCGACATACTTGGCAAAATAGGCAACCTCACGCCACATGTCGTACTGCGTCACGAACGGGCAGCTTGAGTCCGTGCCCAGGCCCACCTTAATGCCAGCTTCCAGTGCGGCACGGGCGCTCTCGATGATGCCCGAGCACACGATGTCGCCGTTCTTCTTTTGTGTATCGGTCGAATGGGTCTTTTCCGGGTCGAGCAATACAAACGGCAGCGCCGGGCTGATCGTGCAGGTCACGCTCGGCGCGCGTCCCTCGAGCTGTGTGCCCGCGGCGCCGCGATACAGCTCCAGGATCTCGGGCGTCATCGGGGCACCGTGCTCGATCGTGTCGACCCCGGCCTCAAGCGCGGCCTTCACGCCCTCGGTGCTCTCGACATGAGCCATAACCGGCAGACCCACCTCGTGCGCCGCCTTGCACGCCGCCGCGGCAACCTCCACCGGCATACGCAGCACGCCCGGCTCGCCCACCTCGGTCGCATCGAACACACCGCCCGTTACGAACAGCTTAATGACGTCGGCACCGCGCGCATACAGGTCTCGCACCTGCTCGGCTGCCTCGACGGGGCTGTTGGCCACCTGGGCGAACAAGCCCGCGCCATGGCCGCCCGGCACCGTGACGCCCGTTCCCGGCGCTACCAGGCGCGGACCCTGATACTTGCCGGCGTCGATAGCGTCGCGCACGGCAATGTCGGCAAACAGCGGGTCGCCCGCGCCGCGCACTGTGGTCACGCCGCTTGCCAGCTGCTGCTGGGCACTGCCCTTGAGGATGCGGCGGACGATGGCACGGCCCACGGGATTATCGAGTTTCTTCATCAGCGCTCCCGCATCGCCGGCCGAGACAGGCTTGCCCGAGCCGCACAGGTGCACGTGCATATTGATGAGACCGGGCATGAGATACGCACCACCCAGGTCGATAACCTCGGCACCTGCAGGCGCCTGCGCCACAGCACTCGGCCCCATCCAGGTGATGACGCCGCGCTCAACAGTCACGGCCATATCGGGTTGCGGCTCCATATGCTCCGAACCATCCAGAATGGTCGCATTGATAAACAACGTGGAACGATCGGCAGACGCCATATCGAGCTCCTCCCTCACGATTAACATGAACATTTGTCCATTATCACCTAATGCAGCGACCTAAAGTCGAGCATATCGGTTAACGGAGGGACGAGAGAGATGTGAGGACAAACGGAAACAGCGTGGCGATACTTCGGCCGTGCTGACGAAACATCTCAATCTGTAACAGTTAGGCCGCCCCCAGGCCGTTAAACGTTACACATCGAGACTTATCAGCAGCTCCTACTCCCACTCCTGTTCGTAGATGTTGAGGGACTTTACGTACCGCCCCTGGGCGCCCATGATGTCGCGGACCAGACGCAAGAAGAAGCTGATGCACGAGGTGTCAAAGCCGTCCTGCAGATCCTCGGGATGCACCGCACCAGGCCCATCGACCGCCGTGTCGTTCAGGCGCGCGATGTCATACAGGTAGAGCTGTCCCGCCGTAAGCCAGACATCGTCGACGCAGGCGAGGCGCACCGCGATGGCACCATCACTCCAATGCTCCTTTTGCACGATGTGAGGGTCGTAGACGTCAAAACGGCGGTCGGTGCGCGTATCCTTCAGCGCAACCATGCCGTTCGCAGGATCCTTGTCCAAAATGCCAAAGCGCGAGAAATACTGCGTGTCGCGTACCTGCTTAAGTCGCTCGAGCGAAGCGGGCGAAATTGACGTTGGCGGTTCCTCAACATACAGCTCCAGCAACGTCGCACCATGGCGATAGGGGCGCTCGAAGAGCAGCCAATCGGTAAACGCCATGTTGTAGGCCATGATTTCGTTTTGCGAAGGCTCGGTGCAATAGCTGAGCCACGGATCGACAATGATCTCGAACTGCTCGCGCGCCGGCTCCAGGAATTGAAACTTCCGCAGCATCCAAAAATGGGCCATGTCGGCAATATCGTTACCGACGGCTTCTGCCAGATGCGCTCGGTCTAAAACGTGGTCAGTCATGGCATCCTCCTCAAATCGATGGGCCTCGATTTGAGCTTACGGGGAGGGCAGACGACCGTGGCCAGCGCGGGCAAAATAGGCCTCCGGCTGCAAACCAACTGCTGACCAAACACTTGACGGGACACTTGACCGAATGAGCGCACCGCAAAGAAACCGCAGGTAGACATAGACAGTCAGTTCACTCATTTGAGGCAAACGCCCGCTACCACCACAGAAAGAGCAGAGTAGCACAGTCGCAAACGTCGACGAATGAACACTTGCACGTCGGCAAATGACAAAGTCGCCTGCGAACCTGCAAGGAGTGTCCCCGAATGCCGGCACATAAGGAACGTCCCCCAGCTGCCGGCACTTGGGGACGTTCCTTTTGGGCCGGCCGTTGGGGACAGCCCTTGACGATTCAGCCGTGGACAGCCGCCTTACAGTTCCAGTGCCTCGGCGACTTCGGCTGCGCAGGCCAGGGCATCGGCCATGGCACTCACCACGAGCGAGCTGCCGTTGCGGGCATCACCCGCCACATACACCGGCGCGGCATCCGCGGCGACGCCCTCCGTGCGAGCCGCGAGATGCGAGCCCTCGGCAGCCATCACCGGCAGCGGACGGCCAGCGGTGGCGACAGGCACGCTCACCGCATCGAACACACCGTACTCCGGACCCGTAAAGCCGCAGGCGATGAGCACCAGCTGCGCCGGCACCTCGTGCTCGGAGCCCGCGATGCGCTCGGGCCTTCCCGCCGACCAGTCCAGATCGACCACGCGCAGACCCGCAGCCGCGCCCTTCTTGTCCAGCAGCACCTCGAGTGTATCCACGGCCCAGGCACGCATCTCGCCACCCATCGCAGCGATAGCCTCCTGCTGGCCGTAATCGGTCTTCTTAACGTTGGGCCACTGCGGCCAGGGGTTGCCTGCCGCGCGCTTATCGGGCGCAGCCGGCAAGAACTCAAACTGGCGCACGCTGCGCGCGCCCTGACGCACCGCGGTACCCACGCAGTCGTTGCCGGTATCGCCACCGCCAATGACCACGACGTCCAGGCCGCGTGCGTCAATAGCAGGCTCACCGCCATCGAGCACCGAGACGGTCGAAGCCGTCAGGTAGTCCACGGCATACACCACGCCCGGGGCATCAATGTTCGCAGCCGAAAGTCCACGCGGAGCACGGGCGCCGGCAGCCACCACGGCGGCGTCAAAGTCGTCGAGCCTGGCGGTAACCTTGGGATCGCTCACGTCGGCGCCCAGCTCGAACACAATACCCAGCTCGCGCATGAGCGCCACACGACGCTCGACCACAGACTTCTCGAGCTTCATGTTGGGAATGCCGTACATGAGTAGGCCGCCGGGGCGGTCGTCGCGCTCAAACACCGTCACGCGGGCGCCGCGACGCGCGAGCTCCCATGCAGCCACCAGACCAGCCGGTCCAGAACCAACCACGGCGACCGTGGGCGCATCCTCCCCTGCCGGCTCAAAGTGGCGCGGGCCGCCGTTTGCCCATTCATGGTCGCTGATCGCGCGCTCGTTATCGTGAATCGTCGTAGGCTGGCCGTCGACCGAGCCCAGGTTGCACGCGGCCTCGCACAGCGCCGGGCACACGCGGCTCGTGAACTCGGGCATGGGCGAGGTGAGCGACAGGCGCTCGGCAGCCTCATCCCAGCGGCCGCGGTACATCAGCTCGTTCCACTCGGGAATCAAGTTGTGCAGCGGGCAGCCGCTCGGGCGCGCCTTGCCAAAGCTCGCGCCCATCTGGCAAAACGCCACGCCGCACATCATACAGCGGCTCGCCTGGGCACGGCGTGCATCGTCGTCGAGCTCCACGTACAGCGGATCGAAATCACGGCTGCGCTCCTCCACGGGGCGAAGCTCGTGGGTCACACGATCGATATCAAGAAAAGCACCGGGCTTACCCATGGCACTTACGCCTCCTTCTTGGTCGAAGCAACAGAGCTGGCGGCGGGCACAGCACCAGCGACACCACCCGCCACATCGAAGCGAGCGACATCCGCGGCACTCGCGCGACCGGTCACAATGTCAAACGCCAGCTCCTCGGCCTGCGCATGCGTCTTGCCGACGGCCTCGGCGGCGGCGACAATCGCCAGCACACGCTCGTACTCGGTCGGAATGACCTTCACAAAGTGCTTGCTCATCGTCTCAAAGCTGTAGAGCAGCTTGATGCCGCGCGGGCTCTGCGTCGCGTCCACGTGCTCCTGGATGAGCTCGCGAATCTGCGCCAGCTCGCCGGCAGTCGGGGCCTTGAGCTCAACGCTCTCGTGGTTCACGCGGGCATCGAGCGTGCCGTACTGGTCAAAGACGTAGGCCACGCCACCCGTCATGCCGGCAGCGAAGTTCTGCCCGACCTCGCCCAGGATGAGCGCCAGGCCACCCGTCATGTACTCGCAGCCATGGTTGCCGCAGCCCTCGACCACCACGGTGGCACCGGAGTTGCGCACGCCAAAGCGCTGGCCGGCCAGACCGTTAATGAAGCCGCGGCCGCTCGTGGCACCAAAGAACGCAACGTTGCCCACGATGATGTTCTCGTCGAACTTGTAGGTCGCATGCGGGTTGGGACGCACCGACACCTCGCCGCCTGAAAGGCCCTTGCCAAAGTAGTCGTTGGCGTCGCCGCACACGTTGAGCGTAATGCCGCGCGGCAGGAAGGCGCCAAAGCTCTGACCGGCCGATCCATCGCAATCGATGGTGATGGAGCCGGCGGGCAGGCCCTCGGGATGTGCCTTGGTCACCGCGTTACCCAGGATGGTGCCCACGCAACGGTTGACGTTGGCGATATCAGCGCGGAAGCGAATCGGACGCAAGTGGGCACGGGCATCGGCCGTATAGGGCACGAACAGCGTGGAGTCGAGCGTCTTGTCGAGCTCGCTGTCCGCAGCCATCTGGGGCAGGAAGTGACGGCCGTCGGCACCCGGGATGTGGGCACCGAACTCGCAGGTCGCGCTTGCCAGCACGGGCGACAGATCCAGCAGGTTAGCCTTGCGGTTGCCCGGGACCTCGATCTGGCGCAAGCACTCGGGATGGCCGACCATCTCGTCGACGGTGCGGAAGCCCAGGCTCGCCATGACCTCGCGCAGCTGCTCGGCAACAAAGAGCATAAAGTGCTCAACGTGCTCGGGCTTGCCGCGGAAGCCGCGACGCAGGCGGCAGTTTTGCGTAGCGATGCCGGCCGGGCAGGTATCCTGCTGGCAGTCGCGTTGCATGAGGCAACCCATCGAGATGAGCGGCATAGTCGCAAAGCCAAACTCCTCGGCGCCCAGCAGGCAGGCGACGGCAACATCGGTGCCGTCCATGAGCTTGCCGTCAGCCTCGAGCACCACGCGTGAGCGCAGGCCGTTTTGCAGCAGCGTCTGTTGAGCCTCGGCAAGACCGAGCTCCAGCGGCAGACCGGCGTGCCAGATAGAGTCGCGCGCAGCGGCACCCGAGCCGCCGTTGTGGCCGCTGATCAAGATCTTGTCGGCAGCACCCTTGGCCACACCGGTGGCGATGGTGCCGACGCCCGCCTCACTGACCAGCTTGACCGACACGCGCGCGCCGGGGTTGGCGTTCTTAAGGTCGAAGATGAGCTCGGCCAGGTCCTCGATGGAGTAGATGTCGTGGTGCGGCGGAGGCGAGATCAGGCCGATGCCGGGCGTGGACTGACGGACCTCGGCGATCCAGGGGTAGACCTTCTTGCCGGGTAGGTGGCCACCCTCGCCGGGCTTGGCGCCCTGGGCCATCTTGATCTGAATCTCGAAGGCGCTGCACAGGTAGCGGCTCGTCACGCCAAAGCGCGCGCTTGCTACCTGCTTGATGGCGGAGTTCTTTGAGTCACCGTTAGCCAGCGGGGTCTCGCGACGCGGGTCCTCGCCGCCCTCGCCCGAGTTGGAGCGTCCGTGCAGGCGGTTCATGGCGATGGCCATGCACTCGTGCGCCTCTTTGCTGATGGAGCCGTACGACATGGCGCCGGTGTTAAAGCGGCGGACGATGTTGAGCGCGGGCTCCACCTCGTCGAGCGAAACCGGCGTGCGGCCGCTGGCATTAAAGTCGAGCAAGTCGCGCAGGCGCACGGCACGGCCGGTGCGGTGCAGACGAGCGCTGTACTCCTTAAAGGTGTCGTAGCTGTCCTCACGGCAGGCGGTCTGCAGCAGGTAGACGGTCTGAGGGTCGATCAGGTGATCCTCGCCGCCGAGCGGGCGCCACTTGGTCAGACCCAGCGTGGGCAGCTGATCGGGAGCCGGGCTCTTAAGGATAGCGAGCGCGGCGTCGTAGCGCTCGTTTTGCTCGCGCTCAACGTCCTCGACACCCATACCGCCCACACGGCTCACCGTGCCGGCGAAGTACGCGTTGACGAACTCCGGCGTAAAGCCCACGGCCTCGAAGATCTGCGCCGAATGGTAGCTCTGCACCGTGGAGATGCCCATCTTGGACATGATGGAGACGATGCCGGCGGTCGCAGCCTTGTTGTAGTTGGCGATGCCCTGCTCGGCCGTCACGTCCAGGTCGCCGTGTGCCGCCAGATCGCGGATGCACGCATGTGCGTTGTACGGATAGATGCCGCTCGCGGAGTAGCCCACCAGTGCCGCAAAGTCGTGCGGAGACACGGCATCGCCGCACTCCACCACGATATCGGCAAAGGTGCGCACGCCGGCACGGATCAGGTGGTTGTGCACGCAGCCCACGGCGAGCAGCGACGGCACGGGCACCTCGCCCGCAGCGGCACGGTCGCTCAGCACCACGATGTTCACGCCATCGCGAACCGCAGCCTCGACGTCTTCGGCAAGCTGCTTGAGCGCAGCCTGCAGCGCGCCCTCACCCGCGTCGCGGCGGTACACGGCACGGAACCGGCGGGTCTTAAAGCCCACGCGGTCGATGGCACAGATATGTTCGAACTCTTCCTCGTTGAGCAACGGGCGCTCCAAGCGCACCAGCTGACAGGCCGTGCGGGAATCCTCGAGCAGGTTGCCGTGGTTGCCCAGGTAGAGCGTGGTCGAAGTGACCATATGCTCGCGCAGGGCGTCGATCGGCGGGTTCGTGACCTGGGCGAACAGCTGATAGAAGTAGTCAAAGAACGAACGCGTCTTCTTGGACAGGCAGGCCAGCGGCGCATCGATACCCATCGAGGCGAGCGGGGCCTTGCCCTGCTGGGCCATGGGACGCACGACCTCGTCGACGTCATCCCAGTGGTAGCCGAGCTTGGCCATACGCACGGCGGCGGGCACCTCGGCGTCCTCGGCGGACGTTGCCGAAACGGGCTCATCGAGCGCGTCGACGGTCAGTGTCTCCTCGGCAATCCAATCACGGTAGGGCTTTTCCTTGGCGTAACGGGCGCGCAGCTCGTCATTGTAGATCACGCGGCCGCGGGCAAAATCAACCTCGAGCATCTGACCCGGTCCCAGGCAACCGCTCGTCAGAATGTTCTCGGGGCTCACCTCGATGGTGCCCACCTCGCTCGCCAGCATAAAGCGACCGTCGCGCGTCACATAATAGCGGGCGGGACGCAGGCCGTTACGGTCGAGGGCGGCGCCCAGGGTACGGCCATCGGTAAAGGCGATGGCCGCCGGACCGTCCCACGGCTCCATGAGCATGGACTGGTAGGCGTCGTAGGCGCGGCGCTCCTCGCTCAGACTATCGTTGTGGTCCCACGGCTCAGGCAGCAGCATGGACGCAGCGCGCGTAAGCGGACGGCCGTTCATGACCAAAAACTCGAGCACGTTGTCCAAAATCGCCGAGTCGGAACCCTCGCGGTTGATGATGGGCATCACGCGCTCAAGATCGTGCTGCAGCACGGGGCTGTACAGGTTGGGTTCGCGGGCGCGAATCCAGTTGACGTTGCCCTTGAGGGTATTGATCTCGCCGTTGTGGATGATAAAGCGGTTGGGGTGCGCACGCTCCCAGCTGGGCGTGGTGTTGGTGGAGTAGCGCGAGTGAACGAGCGCCACGGCCGTTTTGACGGCGGCGTCGTTGAGGTCGATGAAGAAGCGGCGCATCTGCGTGGCGACCAGCATACCCTTGTACACGATGGTGCGCGAGCTCATGGAGCACACATAGAAGATCTTGTCGCGCAGGGCAAACTCGACGTCGGCCTTCTTCTCGATGGTGCGGCGGCACACGTACAGACGACGCTCGAAGGCATCGCCAGCGGGCGTGTCGTCCGGACGGCCCAGAAAGGCCTGCAGGATGGTAGGCATGCAGGCGCGGGCCGTCTCACCCAGGTCGTGCGGGTCGACGGGCACCTCGCGCCAAAAGAGCAGCGGCACGCCGGCCTCGGCGCAGCCCTCCTCAAACACGCGACGGGCATCCTCTACGCCCTTGTCGTCCTGCGGGAAGAACAGCATGGCCACGCCATAGTCGCCCTCTGCCGGCAGAATCTGGCCGCACTTTTGAGCCTCTTTACGGAAAAAGTGATGCGGAACCTGGAACAGGATGCCAGCGCCGTCGCCGGTGTTCTTCTCGAGTCCCGTACCACCGCGGTGCTCCAAGTTAACCAGAATGGACAGTGCGTCGTCCAGGATCTGGTGATGGCGCTCGCCGTTGATATCGGCAAGCGCGCCGATGCCACATGCATCGTGGTCGAATTCGGGGCGATAAAGGCCCTGCTGCTGAGCGGAATCTGCCTGCATCGCGATCCTCCCCTTGGTGTTAGACAGTCAGTTGAATAGGCATACTAGGAGCATCACCGGCCCGTTGTGTTTCCCGCCCGTTTCGAAACAATCGCGTAACGCACGCCCTACGAGTGGACACCGCCGACCTCAAGGGCGACAACATAGGCCCCAAGTTCGGCCTGCAAACTCACCTCTTCAAACATCTCAATCTGTAACAGTAAGACCCAATTTCCATCACTAGTTGTTACAGATCAAGACATTTCAGCAATCCCCTTTCACCATCCTATTCAAATACAACAATTTTGTTAGTCTTGGTTAACTTTTGAGCCTAAAACGGGTATCCTTTGCGGCGTCAAACAAACGGCACGCAGGAGCTCACCATGCTCAACCATCTCAAACAACACTTTGGCTCCCGGCGCACCGGTGGTCACGGAGGCCTAGACATTGCGCGGCATATCGGTCCCGGGCTGCTCGTGACCGTCGGCTTTATCGACCCGGGCAACTGGGCCTCCAATATGGCCGCGGGCTCGCAGTTTGGATACGCGCTGCTGTGGATCGTCACACTGTCCACGATTATGCTCATTGTGCTGCAGCACAATGCGGCGCACCTGGGTATCGCCACGGGCGCCTGTCTTGCCGAGGCCACGACACGTTACCTCCCCCGCTTCGTTGGACGCACGGTGCTCGCCAGCGCCTATCTCGCGACCATCGCCACCGCCATGGCCGAAGTCCTGGGTGGCGCGATTGCCCTTCAAATGCTCTTTGGGCTGCCCGTGCGTGCGGGCTGCGTCATCGTGGCGGCAGTATCGATGGCGATGCTCATGACGAGCTCCTACAAGCGTGCCGAACGCTGGATCATCGCCTTCGTAGGCGTGGTAGGACTCTCGTTTTTGGCCGAGCTTGCACTAGTCAAGGTCGACTGGCCGCAAGCCGCCGCAAGCTGGATCACGCCCAGCATGCCCACTGGCTCGGCCGCGATTATCGTAAGTGTCCTGGGTGCGGTCGTTATGCCCCACAACCTCTTTTTACACTCCGAGGTCATCCAATCCATGCACTTCGAAGGCCAAGGCGAGCAGGTTATCGAAGAGCGTCTGCGCTATGAGCTCTTCGACACGCTCTTTTCGATGGGCGTGGGCTGGGCAATCAACTCGGCCATGGTCATCCTGGCCGCAACGACCTTCTTTGCGCACGGCATTGTCGTAGACGACCTCGCCGTCGCAGCGGACACGCTCTCCCCCATTCTGGGCCCAGCAAGCTCGACAATCTTTGCGGTGGCGCTGCTGTTTGCGGGCCTCTCGAGTAGTGTGACGGCAGGCATGGCGGCAGGCACAATCACCGCGGGCATGTTCGACGAGGAATACGACGTCCACGACCGACATTCCTCGATCGGGGTGGCGGCCTGTTTCGCCGGCGCAGTGGCGGCATGTCTGGTCGTCCCAAATCCTTTTGAAGGTCTCATCTGGAGCCAGGCACTGCTGTCGCTTCAGCTGCCGATCACGGTTTTCGTGCTTATACGGCTCACCAGCTCACGCCGCGTCATGGGCAAATACGCCAACTCGCGCCCGCTTAACACGCTGCTCGTAGGAATCGGTGCCATCGTGACGATTCTCGACATCGTGCTGCTAACGGGGATGTAATTGGGATGGCGTGACTGTCCAGATATAACGTCTCAGTCTGTAACACGTAAGGCCGTTTTAAACCATCAGATAAATCAAAAGGGTCCCAGCCGGAATATCCAGCCAGGACCCTTGGACAGAGCTCTGTATGGCTAATCGCCGTGTGTCTACGAGTTACTCCTCGACGAGCTCAAACTCATCGGGGCCGACGCCGCAGACCGGGCATACGTAATCCTCGGGCAGCTCGGGCGTGTCGACCTCAACCTCGTAACCGCAAACGGTGCACACGAACTTATACGTCTTCTTCTCCTCAGCCATGATGTTCTCCTCTCGAACGCGACTGGTGATGTACTTCGTCTATTAGTATAGATTCTCAATAATATAATGCAAGTATTTTTAGAACATTTCTAGCCTTGATACGACGAAGCCTTGGGCGGCGTCTTGCCCTTCAAGACCTTGTGATAGTAGTCATAGGTCAGCGGGGCCTCGCCGCTCAAGCGCTCGGCATCCTCAACCTCGCCGATAAACAGCAGATGCGTGCCCACGTCCACGGTATCAATCAAACGGCAGCTAAACAAGGCCGCCGCGTGCTCGGGCACATAAGGCATGCTCAGAGCGGTCTCGTGGGTCTCGTACTTGGCAAACTTGTCGTAATCGCTGCTGGTGCGGAAGCCAAAGTTGCCGATATAGAGCATGTCGGCGGTCTGGTCAATCACGGTCAGCGCAAAGGCCTTAGCCGATGCGATTACGCCGGACGTGACATTTTCCTTGTTCACGGCAATCGAGATGCGCGGCAGGGCGGATGTCACCTGCACTGCTGTGTTGATAACGCAGCCGGCACGCAGCCCGTCCGCCGCGGCGCTCACCACGTACAGGCCACTCGGCATGGTAAAGAACGCAGTTTTGTCCATAACGATCACTCCCCTAGCTCGGGTTGGAACCTCATGGATGTATGTACCCACAAAAAAAGGCGGCACCCATAACGGACGCCGCCTTTGAGACATATGTGTCAGAACAGTAAGAAAGATGAGACGCCCGCAGTTGCGGTGAAATAGGGACTGAATAGCCCCTCAAACAGGCAAAACAGTCCATATTCCACCGCAACTTATACAGAGTGCCTAGCGGTTGCGTTCCTTAAGGGCGCGATCGATCTCGCGTTGGACATCACGCTTGGCCATGTCCTCGCGCTTGTCGTAGAGCTTCTTGCCGCGACCCAGACCCAGCAGCAGCTTTACGCGGCCGTCGGTATTAAAGTAGAGCTCCAACGGAACCAGCGCATAACCACGGTTGCGAAGTTTGCCGTCAAGAAAGTCGATCTCCTTGCGGTGCAGAAGCAGACGACGCCGACGGTCGGGATCGCGATTCCAAACGCCACCATGGCTATAAGGGTGGATATGCAGTCCGACGAGCCAGCACTCGCCGCCACGAATCAGCGCAAAAGTGTCAGTGATCTGACAGGCGCGCTCGCGAATCGACTTGACCTCGGCGCCGCTCAGCTCAATACCGCACTCAAACGTCTCATCGATAAAGTACTCGTGATGTGCCGAGCGATTCTTGGAAATGAGCTTGCGTTCACGCTTACTGGGCATCGCCGGCCTCCTTGGTGCCATCGGCGTTTGAGCCCACAGCCTCGCGCTTTGCCTTGCGCTCGGCATTGAGCTCAGCATCGCTCTCGCGCACCAGTTTGATAATCGCCGTGCAGGCTTCCTCGCCCACCAAGTCGCGAGCACGCACCGTCAGGCGCGTCGCCTCCTGCTTGTCGCCGTCGCTTGCAGCATCGGTCGCGCACATAATCAGGCAGATGGCAATCTCGGCCGAAGGTGAGGTCGGAACGCCCTGCAACGCCAGCTCGCCCATCACGTGCTCGTCGCTCTCCTCGGCGGCATACGGATAGGTAGTATGGATCTTGTTGAGCAGGCGCGTCGTATGCGCATCATTGGGCGCCAGGCGCAGCGCCAGACGCGCGCAGCCCACGGCAGCCGAAATGTTCTCGGTCTCGGGCTCCAAGAAGTACTGACCCAAATTGGTGTAGGCGCGTGCGGCGCACTTACCGTCGCTCGCGCGCTCCAGCACCGAGAACGAGAGCGATGCCCACTCCTGCTTGTCCTCGAGCGCGCGGAACAGCTCGGCCAAGTCCAAGCGATAGTTGCAGTTCATGGGGTCCCAACGCACAGCCTGCATCAGGGCATTACGAGCGCTCACATAATCCTGCTGGCGAATGTAGGCAAACGCCATATCAGAGTACAGGCGGTCAAACGGCACCTCGACCTGCACGAGCTCGCGCGGATCCTTCTCCACGCGGCGATAGGCCAAGCGCTCAAACTTGCTATCGAAGCTAAAGTATTGGCGCTTCTCCTCCGTCTTGCACTCGGCGTCGATATACTCCTCGGCGAGCTCCACCAGGCGCTCCAGCAGCGGCGTCGCCGTAGCCAGGTCGCCCTGCGCCAGATAGTTCTCGGCATACGTGATGTCTTGCAAGCTGATGGGCAGATCCATGACAACTCCTCGGTCCAGGCGGCAGACTCAACGCGCCTTAAACATCGGTCAATACACAAAACCCGGGTCTCTTACGAGGCCCGGGCGTTCAATTTTGGTAGCCCGTACCAGATTCGAACTGGTGATCTCCGCCTTGAGAGGGCGGCGTCCTAAACCGCTAGACGAACGGGCCATATGTAGCAAATGCAATGGCTGGGATGGAGGGAGTCGAACCCCCATTGACGGAACCAGAATCCGCTGTCCTGCCATTAGACGACATCCCAATGACTGCATCGCTGCGCTCGGCTGTGCCTTTGCGCAAGAAAGAAATATACGGGAAGTCCCGCCGTGACGCAAGCCCTAATTTTGACTTTTTTGAAATTCAGTCAAATACGACCAACACGTGAAGGACCTGTGAAGCACCAGCGACACGTACGGCGCCAAAGCCCGTAAAACATCCCACATCTACCGCTGGTAGATTACAACAATGCAGCACTCACGGCTGATGGCACAATCGAACCGTCATCATTGCACGGATATCGAGGCACCATGGACGAAGAGCTTGATTACCTATGGGAGACCCTGGGCCTCGAGATCACTGCTGACCTTTGGCCCGAACGGGACAAAATCCATCCCACACTGCGCCCCGCCATCACGGTGATGCAGGCAAACTACCGCCGCGCCTCATTTTTGATCATGCGGACGTCATGGCATGCGGCGCTCCCCGACCTCAAGCGCATCCAGGCAAGTCTCGTCGAGCTGTCCGGCATGCCGACCGTGATATCCGAGACGAACCTGGAGCGGCGGCAGCGCGAGCGCCTGCAGCGGCAACGGATTCCGTTTATCTGCCCCGGCATTCAGGCATACCTGCCCTTTATGGACGAAGAGTACTGGAGCGACACGCCCGACAAGCACGTAAAGATCTACGACCCACACGAATGGGCGCAGCTGGAGGACTGACTGGGGCAGGCCCGCCGGCGGAAAGCGCGTCCCAGATTTCAAGCTCAAACTGGTCCCCACTTTCCCGTCGAGCCCTCAACCGGAAACCGTGTCCCAGAATCAGCACTCGAAACGGGATGTCATTTCCGATAGAGCGCTCAACCGGAAAGCACATCCCAGAATCACCACTCAAAATGGGACGCACTTTCCGCAGCCGCTACAGCAACGCCTCGGTCCAAGCCGCCTCCTTAAAGCCAGGAATCGCAAAGTCGTCGCCCACCAGCAGCGGACGCTTGACCAGCATGCCGTCGGTCGCCAGCAGCTCGTAGCACTCCTGATCCGTCATGCCCGCTTCCAAACGCGCCTTCAGGCCCAGCTCTCGATATTTCATGCCCGACGAATTAAAGAAGCGCCGCACCGGCAGCCCCGAACGAGCAATCCAGGTCGCAAGCTCATCAGCCGCGGGATTGTCCAAAACGATATCGCGGTCGATATACTCTACCCCATGTTCGTCCAGCCATGCCTTGGCCTTCTTACAGGTCGAGCACTTGGGATATTCAACAAACAATACCGCCATGGGATTTCCTTTCTTAGAGAAAACAGGTGTATGGAAAACTGCACATCGACGACCGCTCGCGATTGCAGCCGTTATTGTAGTCAATGTCGAAGCATAGGCAGTCGCGATGTCTCGTCTTAAGGCTAGCGCCTCGCATGGGCGCCAATCGGCCGAGTCGCATGGCGCACCAACGCCGCTGCCAGCAATACCAACAGCATCGCGGTGACATAGCCCGCAGCATCGAATCCTAAATCGATAACGTCGAAATGCCTGCCGGGAACAAAGATCTTATGCACCTGATCGCCAATGGAGCAGGCGGCGCAAAAGAGCAATACGGGCAGGCAACGGGAGCATACGCTCCACGGACGCCTGGAAAAGCAAACCACGACCACCGAGGCGAACAATCCGACGAAGAAAAACTCTACGGTATGGGCAACGCGACGGACGTTCGTGCCCACCCACATGCGAATGGAAACAAGTCGGCCAGACCGTACATTCGAGGCAGCCGAATCGGTGCCCCCGGTCATTCCGTTCTCCGTCTGAGCTTCACCCGTGGCATCGGCAGCCTGTACGCCCGTAGCCTGACCCTCCACCACACGCGCGGTGGACTCGCTCAGCAACGACGTCTCCACCGCATTTTGCTCCGTCAGCACCCAGATGCCCGCCAGCGTTGCAGCGAACAGAACGATCGCGGTCCATCCGATTATTTGTTTTACGCGCGCCAAGGGCCTACCTCCTTTTTTTGAATATCAGCGAGTGTAGCCCCAAATGGCATCGTCACCGTATCAAAATTTGAATCGCAACAGGAAGCGACTAAAGCGACGCAAACCCCTACCCCGCCTCGCGCATCCAGCGATCGAACGTCCCCACGCACACGCCCAGGCACTTTGCTGCCTGGCTGCGGGTAATATCGCCTGCCTCATAGCTATCGCGCACCAGCTCAAACTGAGGAGGACACGGCTTGCGAGGTCGACCGAAACGAACCCCTCGCGCCCGCGCCGCTGCAATTCCCTCCGCCTGGCGCCGATGGATATTCTCGCGCTCCACCTGCGCCACGTAGCTCAGCAGTTGCAGCACAATATCGGCAATCAGGGTGTTGGTCACATCCGGCGCGCCGCTGGCCCTGGCGCGCGTGTCAAGCAATGGCATGTCCAACACCACAATGGCAACCCCGAGCTCCTTGGTAATGCGTCGCCATTCCTCAAGAATCTCGGAGTAATTACGGCCAAGTCGGTCGATAGAAAGCACCACCAGCACGTCCCCGTCTCCCAGGATGTGCAGCAGCTCGCGATACCGCGGGCGATCGAAGTCCTTGCCGCTCGCATGGTCGGCATAAATATTCGCCGAGCCCACGCCATAGGCGCCCAGCGCATCCAGCTGCCGATTTAGATTCTGATCGCGCGAACTCACCCGCGCATAACCATACACCGTCGCCATCTCATCCCCGCTTTCTTGTAAACCTGCCAAAAAGGGACAGGTTTATTTTGGTAGGTTTTACCTCTCGAATAGCAGGTAAGCGGGCGGCCGAGCAGACGGCAAGGTAGCCATGATCCAAATGCGGAGGGCGGCCCCGAAAGACCGCCCTCCGCTCTCCCGCCATGAGTCGAGATTTGGCTAATGGATAAGCTTAAAGTCCAAGTGCCCGCGCGTGGTGTTGACGCGCGAGACCTCGATGATCACGCGCTGCCCCAGCTCGTAGCGAGTCCCCGTGTCGGCACCCGTGAGCGTGAGCGCGTCCTCATCAAACTCAAACCACTCGTTGCCCAGACTCTTGATCGAAACCAAACCCTCAACCTGTGTCAGATCCAAACGCACAAAGAGACCCATGCTGCTGACCCACGAAATCGTTCCGGCGTAGCGCTCACCCAGGCGGTCCTCGTAGTACTGGGCGATCTTGATCTTTTGCGTCGCATGGCTGGCGGCGTCGGCCGCACGCTCGGCATCGCTGCACGCGCGGCAGATTTGCGGCAGGATGCGCGGCAGGGACTCGCGACCCTTACCGATCAGCCGCGGCGTACGCACCAAGGCGTCCTTGCCGCCCAGCCGCTCGTAGGCCAGCTGCAACTTGAGTACGCGATGCACCACCAGGTCGGGATAGCGGCGAATGGGACTCGTAAAGTGGCAATAGCACGGCGCGGCAAGTGCAAAGTGACCCTCGTTGCGCGGCTTGTACAGTGCGCGCTGCATACTGCGCAGTAGCAACGTGTTGACGAGCGGCGCGTTGGCCGTACCGGCTGCGGCATCAACCGCCGCCTGCAGCTCATCGGGGCTTCCCAGAGCAATGCCGGCCGCGCGACGGTCATCGATGATACCCAGCTGCGCCAGCGCCACGGCGGCACCGTGCAGGCTGTCGGGACTGGGATCGTCGTGCACGCGATAGCAGGCCTCGATATCGCGGTCGGCCAGCCACTCCGCCACGCACTCGTTGGCCAGCAGCATGGCCTCCTCAATCAGCGACGTGGCGCACGAGCGCTCACGGGCCACGATCTGCACGGGCACACCGTCCTCGTCCAACAGCGCACGGATCTCGGCCGTATCAAAGTCGACCGAACCGCGTGCGCGACGAATACGACGGCGAAGCTCGGCGAGCTCGTTGGCAGCTACGAGGAAATCCCCCAAGTCGACGTTATAGCCGCGGGCGGTTTCCTCGCACGCAAGCCCGCGCCCGAGCGCTTCCTCGCGCGAGGCTTCAACCGCAGCAACATCCTCGGCGGCGCCCTCCAGCACCGAATACTCCACCGCACCGGCACGTACCAGCAGCGCCTCGGCGCCGTCGTAGTCCATGCGCACGCGCGAGCGGATCACGCTGGGATAGGGATCGTAATGGCGCACGCGACCCTGCGCGTCGAGCTCAATGTCGACGGTAAACGCCAAGCGGTCCTCGTCGGGACGCAGCGAGCACAAATCGTTCGACAGGCGCTCGGGCAACATGGGCAGCACGCGATCGGCAAGATACACCGACGTCGTGCGATGGCGAGCTTCCAGATCGATATGTCCGTCCCAGGCGACATAGTGCGAAACGTCGGCAATATGGACACCCAGCTTGTAGCCACCCTCGGGCGTGCGCTCCAGCGAAATGGCGTCGTCAAAGTCGCGCGCGTCGACCGGGTCAATCGTAATGACAAAGCGGTCGCGCAGGTCTCGGCGGAGCGGGTCCTTGAGTGCCGAGGCCACATCGAGCGAAAGCGCTTCGGCCTCGGCAAGTGCGGCCTCGGGATAGCTGTCGGTATAGCCATAGCGCGCCATCACATACTGAACGCCCAAATCGGGCGCATCATCGCCGCCAATACGGCGCTCGATCGTCACGGTGCCCGATTCCAGACGCGTCGGATATGTCAGAATGCGCGCGACGACTGCATCGCCCGGATGAACGCCCGAGCGCTCCGCCGAGGTGTCCTCCGGCAGAATAAAGAAATCGGCCTTAAGACGAGAATCAAGCGGCTCGATCACCCCGAGCGGGCCGGCGGTCTGGTACGTGCCCACCACACTGATGGCCGCACGCTCGACAACGCCCTCGATTACGGCGCGTCGCTCGCCATGCGGGCTGTTCTTAATGCTTACGGCAACGGTATCGCCGTCCATAATCTCGCGCTTGCCGCGGCCCATGACCTTGTAGTCGCCGTTTTCGGTTACAACGTAGGCGCTATGCTCATGGAGCTGCACGCGTCCGGTCAGACTCGGGCGACGCTCGCTGCGCACCGGCCCGCGCTTATTGCGAGCTCCACGCTTATGCTTGTTATTGCGCCCCATGGCGCCTCCTTACTATCGATGGCCGCTTACACCCCAAGAGTCTACCCAAATGATCCCTAGGGGACAAAAAACGGGCCGTCCCCAAAAGAGACGACCCGTTGAAGGAACGAATTCCAAGCACGCCTACACGCGCAGATAGCGGCGCATGGCGATGGCGGAACCAAAGAGACCGATAATGACGCCGACCAAAATCAGCGCGGCATAGGTCACCAGGTAGTACTGCATCGGAAGCGCAAACGACATCCAGCCGATGCTCTCCTGCAAACGCGGAACCATCAAGTTACGCAGCAGCTCCAGCACGCCGATGGAAAGCAACGAGCCCAAAATGGCCTGCAGCACGCCCTCGGTAATGAACGGCCCGCGAATGAAGCCGTTGCTTGCGCCCACCAGACGCATGATCGCGATCTCACGACGACGCGCCGTAATGGACAGGCGAATCGTGTTGTTAATGAAAATGAACGCGATAAAGGTCAACAGACCGACGAGCACTACAGCGGCGATACGGATGTAGTTCGTCACCTGGAACAGGCGGCTCACTTCCTCCTGGCCGTACAGAACGCTCGCGTTAACGTCGCCGTCGTCCGCGATCTTCTGAAAATCGGCGTTCTTCTTGAGCTTCTGGGCCGTGCTCTCGACCATGGACGGATCGTCCATCTCGATGGCATACGAAGCCGGCAGCGGGTTCTGACCGTCGAGCGCGCTCATGGTAGCGTCGGCGTTACCCGACATCTTGCTCGTGTACTCGGCCAGCGCGTCGTCCTTGTCCTTGTACGTCACGGACTTGACGTTGCTCCACGTCTTGAGCTCGGCCTCAAAGGCCTGAACATCTGCCTGGTCGGCGTCATCGCTAATAAAGGCGTTGATGACGACCTGATCCTCGACGGTGCCGATCACGGAGTTCAGCATCGCGGAACCCATAATGAACAGGCCGATGATAAACAGCGAAAGGAAAATCGTGATGACGGCGCCGAGCGAGGTGGTCCAGTTACGAAAGAAGTGGCTGATTGCCTCTTTGAGCGAGTAGCCCACGTTAGTTGGTGCCATAGTTGCCGTAACCTCCCCTCTCCTGGTCGCGGATTACGTGGCCGCCCTCGAGGGCGATCACGCGACGGTGCATGCTATCGACCATCTCGCGGTCGTGCGTAGCGACGATCACGGTGGTACCGGTGCGGTTAATGCGCTCGAGCAGCTTCATGATGCCTAGCGAAATCGCCGGGTCGAGGTTGCCCGTGGGCTCGTCGCAGATAAGCAGCGGCGGACGGTTGACCATAGCGCGGGCAACGGCCACGCGCTGTTGCTCGCCACCGGAAAGCTGATCGGGCAGCGAGTCCATCTGGTCGGCCAGACCGACCAGACGCAGCACCTCGGGCACCTGGCTGCGGATGACGCCCTTGGGCTTGCCGATGCACTGCAGGGCAAACGCCACGTTTTCGTAGGCGGTCTTTTGCGGCAGGAGCTTAAAGTCCTGGAACACGGCGCCAATCTGACGACGCAGGAACGGAACCTTGCGGTTCTTGATCTTCATAAGGTCCTGGCCGGCGACCAAAATGCGACCGCTTGTGGGCTTGACGTCGCGGTTGAGCGTCGACAGCAGCGTGGTCTTACCCGAGCCGGAGTGGCCGACCAAAAAGACAAACTCGCCCGGATAGATCTCGATGTTGATGTCGTCAAGCGCGGGCTTGTTGGGCTGCGCCGGATAGATCTTGGTGACGTGCTCCATAAGGATGACGGGCTCGACACCGGCCTGCTTGGCCATCTTTTTGCGGCTGGCCTGCGGGTCGATGGGCGCAAACACCGACGTGAAGTCGGGGTTGTTGAGCGCGCTGTCGAGGCTTGCGACCTCGGCGGCCTGATCGCGCTCGACCACGGGAGCCGCAGGCTGCGTGGGGTCGGGAATGCCGGCAAAAAGACCGGACTGCGCGGGCTGCGGCGCGGGAGCCGCGGGGGCCATGGGGTCGGGGATGCCGGCCATGGTAGGCTGCGGCGCGACAGCGCTCGCCTGGGGCTGAGCCACGCGGGCAGTCACCGTCTGGACGGGCTCAAAGCCAGCCGTGCCGGAAAGCGCAACATCGTTGTTGGGGTTGTAGGCAAAGGGATCTGCCGCCGGCTGTGCCTGATCTGCCGGCTGTGCGGGGATCGGGCTAAACAGCTGATCCTCTGAATCCGGAGTGGCGAAACGACTGCCCGCGACGCTCGGCTGCGTCTTGGGGGCTTCATCGCCCGCACCGGAGGTACGGAAGTGGTTACCCACTGGTGCTCCTTATCGTCGTGCGTTTAAACTACATGAGCGCTTTGTATTTTAGCAGCATTGCCTTTGCTGCACATAAGAAGCATGGCGGGGTTTGGGTCTCACCGGCCGGGCGCAGGGTTACCTCCCAAATCGTCCTCGCGCATGGCCGGCATTTGTCCTGCTCCTGCGGAGCTGCGGACAAACGCCGGCCTGCGCTGCGGAAAGATTTGGGAGGTAACCCTGCGCCCGGCCTGCGGCTACTATGGGGCCGACGCACCAACTTGAGATGCTGCGCATACAAAGTTGGAAGGGTCTGAATTGCACTTTGTTGGGATGGGCCCGTTTCCCCATGGGAACTTTGCTTGGCAGGACTCTAATTTAAATTCAACAAAAACAGGGGCGCCCTCTTTGAGGACGCCCCTGTTCTGGCTTGTTTGCGGTTGTCGACGCGATACTTTGCCTCGTCTTGCCTTATGCCAAGAACTCCTTGGTGGTCGCCACGATGTTGGCGGCGTCCAAGCCATACTTGTGCAAGAGCTCGGCACCCGGGCCAGACTCACCGAAGGCGTCGTTGACGCCGATCTTCTTGAGCGGCGTCGGGCACTGCTCGCACAGGACGTCGGCAACGGCGCTGCCCAGGCCACCGATCACAGAGTGCTCCTCGACGGTCACGACGTGGCCGGTCTTGGTGGCGCTCTTGACGATCAGGTCGGCATCGATGGGCTTGATGGTGTGCATGTTGATGACCTCGGCGTCGATGCCCTCGGCAGCGAGCTGCTCGGCGGCCTCGAGAGCCTCGCCGACCATCAGGCCGCAGGCGATGATGGTCACATCGGCGCCCTCGCGCATGACAATGCCCTTACCCAACTCGAACTTATAGGTCTCGGGGTCGTTGATAACCGGCGAGGCCAAACGGGCAAAGCGCATGTACACCGGACCGTCGCACTCGTAGGCGGCGCGCGTCACGGCACGGGCCTCGACGTCGTCGGCAGGAACGATCACAGTCATGCCGGGGATGACGCGCATGAGGGCGATATCCTCGCAGCACTGGTGCGTGGCACCATCCTCGCCCACCGAGATACCGGCGTGCGTGGCACCGATCTTAACGTTGAGGTGCGGGTAGCCGATGGAGTTACGAACCTGCTCAAAGGCGCGGCCGGCGGCGAACATGGCAAAGGTACTCGCGAAGGCAACACGACCGGTGGTCGCGATACCGGCGGCGACGCCCATCAGGTTGCTCTCGGCAATGCCCACATCGAAGAAGCGGTCGGGGCAGGCCGCCTTGAACTTACCGGTCTGCGTGGCGGCGGCCAGGTCGGCGTCGAGGACCACAAAGTCATCGTGCTCGTTGGCGAGCTCGACGAGGGCCTCGCCGTAGCTTACGCGCGTGGCGATTTTCTTGACGTCTGCCATCCTAGAGCTCCTCTCCGGCGGCCGTGAGCTCTGCCATGGCCTGCTCAAACTGTTCATCATTGGGGGCCTTGCCGTGCCAACCAACCTGGTTCTCCATAAAGGACACGCCCTTGCCCTTCAGGGTCTCGGCGATAATGGCGGTCGGCTGGCCCTTGGTAGCGCGAGCCTCGGCAAAGGCGGCGCGGATCTGATCGAAATCGTTGCCGTCGGCAAGCTCCACCACGTGGAACTTAAAGGCGCGGAACTTGTCGGCGAGCGGCATGGGGTCGTTGACCTCCTCGACGGGACCGTCGATCTGCAGGCCGTTGTGGTCGACGATCACACAGAGGTTGTCGAGCTGCTGGTTGCCGGCAAACATGGCGGCCTCCCAGACCTGGCCCTCCTCGCTCTCGCCATCGCCCAGCAGGGCGTACGTGCGATAAGTATCGCCCCAGTGCTTGGCGGCAACGGCCATGCCCACGGCGGCGGAGATGCCCTGGCCGAGCGAACCGGTGGACATGTCAACGCCCGGAGTGTCGTTCATGTTGGGATGACCCTGCAGGTGGCTGCCGATGTGGCGCAGCGTCTCAAGATCCTCCTTGGGGAAGAACCCACGCTCGGCGAGCACAGCGTACAGACCAGGTGCACAGTGGCCCTTGGAAAGCACAAAGCGATCGCGGTCGGCCTTGCGGGGATGGGCCGGGTCGACGTTCATTTCCTCAAAGTACAGATAGGTCATGATGTCGGCAGCGCCGAGCGAACCGCCCGGATGGCCGGACTTGGCAGCGTGCACGCCGGTGACGATGCCCTTCCTTACCTCGTTGGCAACCTTTTTGAGCTCTTCGTCGCTCATTGTGCCTTCCTTTCATCCTCATTAGACAAAATGCGCACGGCACCGAAGGTAATCCCAACACAGCCGCAATGCACGTACGTCATTCATTATGCTGGAAACTGATGGCTTTACCAGAGTTTTTATCATTATTTGAACAATTTAGCAGGCAGAACCGCTGATGAAACGGTTTATCAATGTGAACGTCTTTTGGATGGGACGCGGTCGGCCCTACGCGCTAATGTCCTTGAATCCCTCGCCGAAAGCTTCCGTAACGTCGGCGACCGTCACAATGGCGTGAGGATCGCGCTCGCGCACGATCGTCTTGAGGGTATTGAGCTCTCGACGGTTCACGATGACCATGATCACCGGCTTCTCGGCACCCGAATACATGCCAGTCGCCTTAAACTTGGTACAACCACGACCCAGGCCATACATGATATCGGCAGCGATATCAGGGAACTTGTCCGAGATGATGAGTACCATACGGCGTTTGTTGCCACCATCGACCACGGCATCGATCACGTAGCCGCTAATGACCATCGAAAGGCCTGCATATAGTGCATTTTCGATTGAAAAGACCGGAGCCGACAGCGCGCATACGGCAACATCGATCGCCATGACGGTCGAGCCCACGGGCAGCGAGGTATTACGCGAGATGATTTGGCCAATCGTGTCCGAGCCGCCGGTGTTGGCGCCGGCGCGCAACACCATGCCGTAACCGATGCCCGTAATAATGCCGCCCCACATGGCAGGGAGCATCAGGTCCGCATCCGCCAGAGGTGCTACAAACGGGGCGAACAGATCGGTAAAGAAGCCCAGCAGCACAAAGCCCGTCGCGGTCTGCACCACGTAGAACATGCCGCCCTCGCGCATAACGACCAGCAACAGCAAGGCGTTCATCACGATCGTCTGAATACCAACGGGAAGCGATATGCCGCGCGATGCGCCGACCGCCTGGATAATGGTGGCAAGGCCCGTAACACCACCGGCAGCAAGGCCGTTGGGAATCAAAAACAGGTCGGTCGCAATAGCGGCCAGAGCGCACCCCAACATAATCTGGGGCAGGTCGTGAAAGAAGTTCATCGATAGAATGCGCTTGATGTCCAGACGATATGCCATGCTACCTCCCTCAAAAAAGCGCACCCAAACGGATGCGCTTCGAACTTCTTGCTGTATTCGATTCTACCGATTCGCCGAACAAAAACCACCCCTGCGCAGGGTTTGCTTTGGATACAAAACCACCCTGCTCGGAGGGTTTTATCCATTTCCACATAAACCAGGCGGTTTATGCAGATGGGATCTCTGCGTCAGCGTTGCCAGTGGCCCAGCGATGGTAGCCAATAACAAACGGGTCCAGGTCGCCATCGTCAAGAACTGCCTCGACGTTGCTGGTCTCAACGCCCGTGCGTAGGTCCTTAACCATCTGATACGGGTAGAGCACGTAGCTGCGGATCTGGTTGCCAAAACCAATCGTGGTCTTGGGCCCGCGGATCTCATCCAGGGCCTCGGCGCGCTTCTCGAGCTCAATCTCGTACAGGCGAGCCTTGAGGATCTGCATGCACGCGGCCTTGTTCTGGATCTGGCTGCGCTCGTTTTGGCAGGTGACCACAATGCCGCTGGGGAAATGCGTCACGCGCACGGCGGAGTCGGTGGTGTTAACGCCCTGACCGCCCGGGCCGCTCGCGTGGTACACGTCCACGCGGATGTCATCGGGACTGATTTCGATGTCGATATCATCGGGTAGCACGGGGATGACCTCGACGCCGGCAAACGTGGTCTGGCGGCGCTTCTTGTCGTCGGTGGGGCTAATGCGAACCAAGCGGTGGACGCCGGCCTCGGCGCGCAGCATGCCAAATGCGTCCTTGCCCTCGACGGTAAAGGTCGCGCGGTCGATGCCGATGACCTCAGCAGCGGGGCAGTCGTTAATCGTGACCTTCCAGCCGCGACGCTGGCAGTACTTCATGTACATCTTAAAGAGCATGAAGGTCCAGTCCTGGGCCTCCAGACCACCCTGTCCGGGCTTGATGGTCACAATGGCATCGCCGTGATCGAACTCACCGGTAAACCAGCTCGAAAGCTCAAGCTCATCGATGGCACGGGCCAGACGCTCAGCCGTGGCTGTAGCCTCCTCGCGAAGGGCGGCGGCATCGGGGTCATCCCCCATCTCCTCGGCAAGCTCCAGCGCGGCGCGGGCATCGGAAAGCTCGCCGCGCGCGTTGTCCACGGCAGCGATATCTTCCTTGGTGCGCGCGATTTCCTCCATGGTGGCACGGGCGGCGTCGGCGTCATCCCAAAAGCCGGGGGCCACGCTTTTGGCCTCGAGCTCGGTCACGCGCGTGCGCTTTTCGTCCAAGTGGAGATACGACTCGACCTCGCCGAGCCGGTCCGCAAACGCGTCCAGCTCGGCGGGCGTTACCTCTAAAGCCTCAGCCATTAACGATTCCTGCCGTGGCAGTACTTAAACTTCTTGCCGCTACCGCAGGGGCACGGGTCGTTGCGGCCCACGTTGACGTACGGATCGTCGCTCTCGGACTTGCGATAGGTGGTCACCTTGCCACCGTTGTTGACGGCAGCCGGACCACCCTGGACAGCCGTGCGGGCCTGCACCTGCGCCTGCTTGCGCAGCACCGAGTCGCCGTTGTCACCATCGACCTCGGCAGGACCGGAGAAGTGCGCACCCTCGAGCGCGGGCTCCTCCTTGTGCTCCACGGCACGCGGGGCAGCCTTGATCTCGATGCGCAGAACCGTGCGCAGGTAATCCTCGTACATGGTGTCGACGAGGATCTGGAACGCGCCGTAGGCCTCGGTCTTGTACTCGACCAGCGGGTCGCGCTGGCCAAAGCCGCGCAGGCCGATGCCGGTCTTGAGGTAGTCCATCTCCTGCAGGTAGTTCATCCAGCGGGTATCGATGACGCGCAGCATGACCTGGGTGTTGAGCTCGCGCATCAGGTCCTCGCCCAAGCGCTCGGCCTTCATGTTGTAGCACTTCTCTACGTAAGCCAGGACATCGGCAGCCAGAGCCTCATAATCCTCGTCGGGGAACTTCGGCGTATCGATGTGGCCGGTGAGCTCCACAACCCACTTGCGCAGGCCCTCCAGGTCGCGCTCGCCATCGTGACTGTCCTTGGTGCAGAACTCCTGAACGCAGCGGTACACGGTGTCGTGCATGACCTCGGTGATGTGGTCGGTCAGGTCCTTGCCGTCCAGAATCTTATTGCGCTCAGCGTAGATGACCTGGCGCTGCTTGTTCATGACGTCGTCGTACTCAAGAACGCTCTTACGCATGGAGAAGTTGATGCTCTCGACCTTGTGCTGGGCGCTCTCGACGGCCTTGGAGATGATCTTGTGCTGGATGGGCATGTCGTCGCCCATGTCGGCCGTGACCATCATCTTGGAGACGCGGTCCATCTTGTCGCCGCCGAACAGGCGCATAAGGTCGTCCTCGAGCGACAGGTAGAACTGGGTCTCGCCCGGATCGCCCTGACGGCCGGAGCGGCCGCGCAGCTGGTTGTCGATACGACGGGACTCGTGGCGCTCGGTGCCGATAACGGTCAGGCCGCCGGCGGCAAGCACGCGCTCGCGCTCGGCCTTGCAAGTCTCCTTGGCCTCGGCGTTAAACTGCTCGAGCTGCTCGGGCGTCACGTCCTCCATGGTCAGGCCCTCGTACTCAAGGCGCTCGCGCACCAGCTCGTCGGGGTTGCCGCCCAACAGGATGTCGGTACCACGACCGGCCATGTTGGTGGCAATGGTCACGGCACCGTAACGTCCTGCCTGGGCCACGATATGGGCCTCGCGCTCGTGGTGCTTGGCGTTGAGGACCTCGTGCGCGATGCCGCGCTTGGTGAGGGCGGCAGACAGCTTCTCGGAGCTCTCGATGGAGACGGTGCCCACCAGGACCGGCTGGCCCTTGGCGTGACGACGCTCAACGTCGTCGGCAACGGCGTTGTATTTAGCTTGAATGGTGCGGTAGACCAGGTCCTCGTGGTCAACACGCTGCACGGGCTTGTTGGGAGGAATGACCTCGACGGGCAGCTTGTAGATCTCGCGGAACTCGGCGTCCTCGGTGAGCGCCGTACCGGTCATGCCAGAGAGCTTGTCATACAGGCGGAAGTAGTTCTGCAGGGTGATGGTGGCGAGTGTCTGGTTCTCCTCGCGTACGAGCACGCCCTCTTTGGCCTCGATGGCCTGGTGCAGGCCCTCGGAGTAACGGCGGCCTTCCATAATGCGGCCGGTGAACTCGTCGACGATCTTGACCTCGCCGTTGGTGACCACGTACTGCTTATCGCGGTGGAACATGTACTGGGCCTTCAGCGCCTGCTGCAGGTGGTTGACCAGCTGGCCGGAGAGATCGGCATAGATGTCATCGATACCCAGGCGGCGCTCGATCTTCTTAAGACCGCGCTCGGTAGCGGCGATGGTGTGCTTGGCCTCGTCCATGACGTAGTCGCCCGTGGGCTCGACGTCCTCGGTGGCGGTGAGCATGTCGTGCGACACGTCCTCACCGCGCTCCAGGCCGCGCACGGCACGCGCGAAGTCCTTGTAGGTGCTGGCGGACTTGGTGCCGGCGCCCGAGATGATGAGCGGCGTTCTGGCCTCGTCGATCAAGATGGAGTCGACCTCGTCGACGATGGCGTAATGGTGGCCGCGCTGTACGCGCTGCTCGGGGCGGGTGACCATGTTGTCGCGCAGGTAGTCGAAACCGAACTCGGAGTTGGTGCCGTAGGTGACGTCTGCCTGGTAGGCCGGGCGCTTGAGTTCGAGCGGCATGTTGTTCTGGAGCAGACCGACGGTCATTCCCAGGTACTTGTAGATGCGGCCCATCCACTCGGAGTCGCGCTTTGCCAGGTAATCGTTGACAGTAACGACATGCACGCCCTTGCCGGCGATAGCGTTGAGGTAGCCGGCCAAGGTGGAGACCAGGGTCTTGCCTTCGCCGGTCTTCATCTCGGCAATATGACCCTCATGAAGCGCCATGGCGCCGATGAGCTGTACGTCAAAGTGACGCATGCCCGTGATGCGCTTGGAAGCCTCGCGCACGGTGGCGAAAGCCTCGGGGAGCATGTCGTCGAGCGACTCGCCGTTGGCATAGCGCTCACGGAACTTGTCGGTCTGGCCGCGGAGCTCCTCCTCGGTCATCTTCTCAAACTGGGGCTCAAGACCGTTGATCTGGTCGACGATCTTGTAGTAGCGCTTGAGGTCCTTATCGGATCCAAAGGACAGCAGCTTTGACATGAATCCCATGTGGTTTTCCTTTTTGGCCATCGCCCACGCCGTGCAGCTGCGGGCGAGTTAAACACAGATGATTGTACTTTAGCCAAACAAGGCGCGGCCTATACGGTCGACCTCGACCGCCACGTAATAACTACGACCAACCTGCCGAAAAGGGACTGGTTTAATTTGACAGCTTTTATCTGGGAAAATGCTGTCTCTCTGCCATTTGGCGCAAACCAATCCGTCCCCTTCGTACCAATCTGGTGCCATGGAGACAGGTTCGTTTGCACCAATAAAGGAAAAGGGCCGCGCACCCAACCGGATGCGCGGCCCTCATGCCATGAATGCGAGTGTGTCCTCGGCGAGCTATTTACTCAGCAGCCTCGGTGGTCTCGGCCTCGGCAGCAGCCTCCTCGACGGGAGCCTCTGCGGGAGCCTCGGCGGCCTGCTTGGCAGCCTCCTCGGCAAACTTAGCGGCACGCTTAGCCTTCTCGGCAGCCTTAGCCTCAGCGGCGGCCTTGCGAGCGGCCTCGGCCTCAGCAGCCTTGGCGGCCTTGGCAGCCTTGGCCTCCTCGGCCTTCTTGAGCTGGGCGGCAGCGGCGCCACCGAACTTGTCGGCGAAGCGCTGGACGCGTCCACCGGTGTCGACGAACTTCTGCTGGCCGGTGTAGAACGGGTGGCACTCGTTGCAAAGCTCGACCTTCATCTCGGACACGGTAGCGTGCGTCTTGAAGGTGTTGCCGCAGGAGCACGTCACCGTGCACTCGACATACTGGGGATGGATACCCTGCTTCATGGTAGGACTCCTTATTGGTCAGGCGCTGGTTACCGATCAGCGCATAAGGCGTCTTGGTTTCCGACCAAGACAACAAACTCGGCTATGGTACCACGGCGCCGCGTGTCCCACAAAAGGTTCACGGTCTTTTCGGCACAACACGGGCTGGCCCTTAAGGATCTGACGCGTATCGGAAGACCGACGCTGCCTCTGCGGCATCGTTCACGCGCCACGCCCGCAGCAGCAGGCGAGATGTCTCGATATCCCTCATTGGCAACCTCCGTCTCAGGGCCTCAGGAGCGATTGCACGTCTCATCGGCAATTGTGGGGGCGAGCCCAGGCACCAGCCCCCGAGAGCGGGCGCCTACATATCTTCTCAGATGTCCGCACGAGTAATTCAACTCATAAGGACTGGCTATCCCTAACCTGTGACACAATCCCAAACGCACAGAACAGAATCATCAGCCCAATCATCGCATAAGAGGCAGCCGAACCTTCAAGCACTATTCCACAAAGAACAATCTCCGCGCCGCCAATGAGCACTGTTATCAGGCGCTCTGCCTTTTTGCTCCCGCCGCTCGCATGAAAAGGCGGCAAAGCGCACAAAATCACATATAGCCCGGGAAGGGAATACGGGATCGATAGTCCAACCCCTCCATCAACTGCAGTGTTTTGCGTAAGAATCAACTGGACCCACACGGCAGTTATCACTGAACAGGTCGTCGATAAAAGAAGGCCAGAAATATAGCACGCAAGAAAGTTCCGTCGCATTCGAACGGAGAAATCCGCGAACTCCCTTCGCCGCGTGGAAACAATAAGGTACACAGAAATTGCAATAGAACCGATCAGAGAAAGCAGCGGAACAACCAGCAATTCAAACTTATTTCCCCATCGATCAACCACGCCCCCACTCCAATGAGCTGGAATTGTATCGGGGAGGGCCGACCAAGCCGCCCATAGGATGAGAAATGGAAGAATAGAGAGGATGAAGGATGATAACACTGCAGTATTTTTTGAGACTCTCATCGATTCCGCATCTCCTTGTGCGCCCGCATTCCACTCCGTCTTAAAACGACTGTAAATAATAACTTGAATGCAAATTTGTTTTAATTTTTACGTGCTCAAGCCCGGAGACCCGATGTGACCAAACCCGCAATTTCGACGTTAACAAACGCATGCGCGGGCTCTGCCAGCTCGCCATCAGGCGGATCGAGGGTTTCCGCCCCAAGGCCGCCGAGGTGCTGGAAGGAACCGAGGCCGAGGCCCTGGCCTACTCGGACTTCCCCTACGAGCACCACGTCGGGTTGCGTACCGACAACGTGCAGGAGCGCACCGACGCGAGCTCAAGTGCCGCAGCCGCGTGGTGCAAAACGCATCTCCACCGTTCCTTCGACTGAGAAAATGCCGCCCCCGGGGCCCGGGAGGGCCCCGGGGGCGTTCGACTGACTGCGGAAACGGCCTATCCGCTCAATACATTCGGCTGGGATCGGAAATCAACCAAACTGAATCAGGTTCAGTTGACATCGTTAAATCATGACCACCCGCATAGCGGGTGGTCATGATTTAACGAACTGGACGTTTGACCGTAAGGGGAGGAGGGGACTGGCAAGGCCAGTCCCCTCCTCCCCCATGACGCTCGATTTGCATTTACGACTCGATGAAAGCCGGGCCGCTGGTTACCTTGTCAAATTCGAGCACCGACGTTCCGGTGTTCAAATAAAGGCTTCCTTGGTTTCCGTCTGCGGAGGCGTAAGCCAGGTGGACAAATCCGTAATCATCTCCTGATTGGTCGGCCAACATGAAGATGTTCGGATCGCCGGTTGTCTCAAATGAACCGTCGGTCACATTTCCATTGCTGTCGACGATTTGCCACCTGTTTTCGTCTTCCCCAAGGAAGGAGAGCTGGGTTAAGCCGGTCTCGTGGTCTCGGTACACTCCGTCTAGGCGGAACCCTTCGGAAATGCCATGTTTCAAGGTGTTCGCATCTTTTATGGATACGGCAGAGACTACGATTGCGGCTATCGCGACCAATAACGCCAGCGCAATGGGTATTTTGGCGGAGCCGGTCTTCATGTCATTCACCTCCCTCGTATGTATCGAGGTATTCCTGCTTGAGCGTCTGCG